>JBJLFK010000001.1:0-60798 GCA_045565415.1 Alphaproteobacteria bacterium
CTGATAAAAAATTTCAATAAACTATTTAACGCGAAATTAAAACTTAGGAAAACTCCAGAATAACTTCATCAGAAGCTAAACTATCGCCTCCCTTACAATAAATTTTTTTAATTGTTCCAGATACTTCAGATCTAATCACATTTTCCATTTTCATTGCTTCGATCGTACAAAGTTTATCACCTATATCTATTTCTTGACCCTTATTAACATCGATTGAGACTACTAATCCAGGCATAGGACATTTAACAATTTTTTCATTTGAACGAACATCCTTTGCTATCATGTGTTTTGATAACTCATAGGCTCTTTTAGATAAAATTTTGATATCTGAAGAAAAACCATAACTACTGATATTGTAACCATTTATAATTTTTTCAACTTTAAAATTATATTCTTCGCCATTAATGGAAATAGACGCTAATGGTTTTCCTGGTTCATAAGAAGAATCAATTGTAATTACTTCATCGTTATATTCTATTATAAGATTATCTTGTCTATCATATGTCTTGAATTCAAAAACAGAGTCCTCAATAACAGCAACTAAAGATTTTTCAAAAAATAGATTATTTTTATTCTGATTTCTCGATCTGAATTGATCTATGGTATGAAGATAAGTTCCGGAAATGGCAAATAATAGAGCAAATTTATCATTATTTACAAAAGGTCTATAACCTTCGGGATACTCAACATCAATAAATCCAGTATTGATATCGCCGCTAATAAAGTTCTTATTCCTGATGATTGCCGTTAAGAAATTTATATTATTTCTTATTCCATTGATATAATGATGATTTAATGCAATTTCCATCTTTGAAAGAGCCTCATTTCTATCTTTTCCGTAAGAGCAAAGCTTGGAAATCATTGGGTCATAATAGATTGATATTTCACCTCCTTCATAAACTCCGGTATCATTCCTTATGTCATCCATATCAATAGGCGTAATGTATGAATTTAATCTACCTGTTGAAGGCATAAAATTTCTCTCCGGATCTTCTGCATAAATTCTAGACTCTATTGCCCATCCATCAAATTTTATATCATCTTGTCTTAATTTTAATTCTTCTCCAGAAGCTATTTTTATCATTTCTTCAACTAAATCAATTCCAGTAACCAATTCTGTAACTGGATGCTCAACCTGTAACCTTGTATTCATCTCTAAAAAGTAAAACTTTTTATCTTGGTCTACTATAAACTCAACCGTTCCTGCACTTGCATAATTAATTGTTGATGCTAATCTTTTTGCTTGTTCTCCCATTTCATTTCTAAGCTTTTCATCAACAAATGGACTTGGCGACTCTTCTATAATTTTTTGATTTCTCCTTTGAATTGAGCATTCTCTTTCACCCAAATGGATAACATTTCCATAATTATCAGCTAATATTTGAATCTCTATATGCCTAGGTTTTTCAATAAATTTTTCTATAAATATTCTATCATCACCAAAACTTGATTTTGCCTCATTAACAGATGAATTGAATGCATCTTCAACATCTTCTTCAGATTTAGCAATTCTCATACCTTTTCCACCGCCACCTGCCGAAGCTTTTATCATAACCGGGAAACCGATTTTTTTTGAAATTTCAAGAGCTTCTTCAGAATCTTTAATAATTTCTTGATGGCCTGGAATGATATTTACATTTGATTTTTCAGCAAAAATCTTTGACTCAATTTTATCACCCATTACTCTTATTGGTTCTGGTGGAGGACCTATAAATGTAATTCCTTCCCTTTCAAGCTGATTAACAAAAGAAGCGTTTTCTGAGAGAAAGCCATATCCAGGATGAACTGCGTCTGCGCCAGTTTTTTTACAGGCGTTTATTATTTTTTCAATGACCAAATATGATTCAGATGATGGGGCTAAACCAATATTAACAGACTCTTTAGCTTTCATAACATGTAAAGCTCTGCTATCAGCATCACTATAAACGGCTACGGTATCTATACCTAGTTTATTGCATGTATCTATTACTCTGCATGCAATTTCGCCTCTATTAGCAATTAAAATCTTTTTAAACATAATCTTCTCATAAAGGTAAATTATCGTGTTTCTTCCAAGGATTTGATAATTTTTTATTTCTTAAAAGTTTTAAAGCTTTTGCAATTCTTGGTCTAACATTTCTTGGCATAATCACATCATCAATATAACCCCTCTCCGCAGCAACAAAAGGATTAAGAAATCTCTCCTCATATTCACTTGTATGTTTGTTAATTTTGTCTTCATCACCAATATCTTTTCTATATAGTATTTCAACAGCTCCTTTTGCTCCCATAACAGCAATTTCAGCGCTAGGAAGAGCATAATTAATGTCACCCCTCAAATGCTTTGGAGCCATAACACAATAAGCCCCGCCATATGCTTTTCTAGTTATGATTGTTACTTTTGGAACCGTTGCTTCGGCATAGGCATATAAAAGTTTGGCGCCATTCTTGATTAAGCCACCATATTCTTGATCAGTTCCGGGAAGAAACCCTGGAACATCTACAAATGTTACAATCGGAATGGAAAAAGAGTCACAAAATCGAACAAATCTTGCAGCTTTTCTACTTGCGTCAGAGTCTAACACACCCGCTAAATTCATAGGCTGATTACCTACAAAACCTACCGTGTACCCATCAATTCTTCCAAAACCAACAACAATATTTTTAGCAAAATTAGATTGTATTTCAAAAAAATCACCTTCATCAATAGCTTTGATTATTAACTCCTTTATATCATATGGAGTATTTGAATTTTCAGGTATAAGATGATCTAAACTGACTTCTGATCTAGAAACCTTATCAGAAGTTTCCTTTGTTGGTGCAGACTGAATATTACTTGAAGGAAGAAAATCAATAAATCTTCTAATATCTGAAAGCATATCAATATCGTTATTATAGGCGCCATCAGCAACTGACGATTTTGTTGTATGAACATCTGCACCACCTAATTCATCAGCTGTAACCTCTTCATTGGTTACTGTTTTAACTACATCTGGACCAGTTACAAACATATAGGATGTATCTCTGACCATAAAAATAAAGTCAGTTAATGCTGGAGAATAAACATCGCCTCCTGCACAAGGACCCATAATTAATGAAATTTGCGGAATTACACCAGAAGCAAGAACATTTCTTTGAAAAACCTCAGAATACCCTCCTAAGGAATCTATACCTTCTTGAATTCTTGCTCCCCCTGCATCAAGAACACCAATTAATGGCGCATTATTTTTCAAAGCCATATCTTGTATTTTGTTGATTTTTTTTGAATGAGCCAAGGATAAAGAGCCGCCGAAAACTGTAAAATCCTTAACATATAAAAATATTGATCTTCCGTTAATTTGACCAGACCCAATAACTACCCCATCGCCAGGTATTTTATTCTTTTCCATACCAAAATCTGTACTGCTATGCTCAACAAACATATCGTACTCTTCGAATGATCCTTCATCTAAGAGAAGATCAATTCTCTCTCGTGCAGTAAGTTTTCCTTTTGAATGTTGAGCATTTATTCGGTCTTGCCCACCACCAAGCTTTGCTTGCTCTCTTCTTTTTTCAAGCTCTTTTATAATATCTTCCATATGGTTCCCTCAATAAAATTTAAATATTAACTTCATATGGAAGATCATATTTTTTCCATTTTTCTCTCATATGCTTTGGAAGCTCAGCCTCGAAAAACATCTTATTCCCGTTTGGATGATAGAACTCGACACTTCGACTATGAAGGTGTAATTTCTCACTATCTTCCACATTACCGTACCTTTTATCACCTAAAATTGGAATGCCCAATTCTTTCGAATGTATGCGAATTTGGTGATTTCTGCCAGTAATAGGTTTAAAAATAATAAAATTCAAATTATTATTTATTTTCATATAGTTATTGTATTCTGTTAAAGCTTCATAATAAGTTTTAGAGTTTTTCTTTTTAATTTCTTTATTGATAGTTCCTTTACCTATTTTTAATTTACCAACATTTAATGCCCAATAATTTTTGGTTATTTCTTTTTCACGAAATAAATAAGACATATGATCAGCAATTTGTCTGTTTAGGGCAATTATTAATATCCCTGAAGTATCTTTATCAAGTCTATGTACCAACCTAGTTTTTAAAGATTTGAATGAAGATTTTAATAAAGTATCGATACTTTTCTTAATTTTCGTACCTCCTTGAACAGCAATACCAGGTGGCTTATTCAATATTAGAAGCTCATCATCTTGGTAAATGATCATTTCATCAATTTCTTTTTTTGAATTGCGATTAAAATGATATTTTTTTTCTTTTTTTAAGTTTCTATATTCGCTGCTAATAGAAATTTGATCATCAATTTGAATTCGATGGTTTGATTTTATTTTTTTTTCATTAACTTTTATCTTTTTTTTTCTCAACGCAATTTCAATATCATTCTGACGAAAAGCTGAGTAAGTTATTTTAATCCACTTATCTAAACGAACATTAGAATATTCATCTGAAACATTATAAACATCAAAATTCATGATAAACTGGCTATTTTAGTAAAACAAAATCCTAAATAAACAGATAGTAAAGAAGTTACAATAGAGCCAAATATATAAATCAAAGAAATAAGATGCTGATCTTTTTGAAATAAATCTAAAGCCTCAATTGAAAAGGTAGAAAAAGTTGTAAAACCTCCTAAAAAACCAATCATTAAGAAAGATTTTAAAAATTCATTATTTGAATCTTTTAATAAAAAAAAGAATATACCAATTAAAAAAGACCCAGTTGCATTTATTATAAGCGTAGACAATGGAAAACTTGAGTTAGAAATAAAGTTTACTGTCCCTATGTAGTATCTTAGTAATGAGCCCATTGCCCCACCGATTGCAATACTTAATACAATCAAATTATTCTCCTTTAATTTTATTACTATAAATAATAATTATATTAATATTATATAAAATTAAAATTTAATATGACTAATCATTTAATAAATACAACTGTAACCTGGCTTAAATATAATGGAAAAATTATTAATAATGATTTATTGGAAGATAATAAATTAAATATAGTTCGAAAAATAAAAATAACAGTTAGAGAATATAAAAAAATATACAAAGAAGTTGGTTATAAATACAACTGGATTGGAAGACTAAAAATAAAAGAAACTGAATTAAA
Organism: Alphaproteobacteria bacterium; assembly: GCA_045565415.1. Classification (GTDB taxonomy): domain Bacteria; phylum Pseudomonadota; class Alphaproteobacteria; order MED-G09; family MED-G09; genus AG-430-B22. Next base: position 5,111 of record JBJLFK010000001.1, read on the forward strand.
GGAAATAATTCATAGTAGTTTTGTTGAAATTTATTTGATGAAAAAAAATAATAAAATAATTGGATTTCTTGAAATGGATTACAGGTCATCAAAAGAAATCAAAATCGTTCACCTAGGCTTAATAGAGAGCTATATTGGAAAAGGTTATGGAAAAACATTATTAAAATTTGCAATAAAAAGAGCTAAAGAATTAAGAATTCAACCTTTAATCTTACAAACTAATTCTTTAGATCATCCAAATGCATTGCTTTTTTATCAAAAAAATGGTTTTCAAGTATATTCTAGAAGAAATGCAAAAGTCATTATGGATAATATTTATGAAAAATAAGATTAATATATTTGTTATTTTATCATTCTTTTTTTTATTGCCTCTAGATATTTTTGCTTCAGAAAAAACTCTTCACAGAGGAAATGGAGCAGAACCAGATACACTTGATCCTCATTTAGCAACTGGTCATTGGGAGGGAAGCGTTATAAATGATATTTTTGTTGGTCTATTTACAAAAGGCCTAGATGGATCATCGATAAAAGGTTCAGTTAAAAATTATACAAAAAGTGAGGATGGTCTTATTTATACTTTCACTCTAAGGCAAGATCATTTTTGGTCTGATGGTATAAATGTAACTGCAGAAGATTATGTTAATGGTTTTAGAAGAGTTTTAGATCCTTTAACAGCTTCTCAATATGGATCCTTGTTGTATTTAATTAAAAATGGTTTTGAAGTAAATTCAGGATCGCTATCTCCAGAAAATTTAGGTGTAAAAAAAATTGATAAATATACACTTGAAATAACGCTTAATTATCCTGCACCTTATTTTGAAGAGTTACTAACTCATTACACAACCTACCCTATTCCAAGTCATATTATTGAGAAGCACGGCAAAGGTTGGATTAAGCCAAAAAATATAGTTACAAATGGACCGTATAAACTTTCTGTTTGGAGGGCTCACGATCATATTTTATTAAAAAGAAATAACTTTTTTTATGATAATAATAATGTTTGGTATGATGAAGTAAAATATTATCCTACTGAAGATAATGAAGCCGCTTTAAGACGATTTAGAGCAGGAGAGTTAGATATAAACAGCGGGTTTCCTGAAAATAAAACATCTTGGCTTAAAAAAAATATGCCTAATAACATTAGACTTGATAATATCTTGGTTGTTACATATTTGATTTTTAATACCCAAAAAAAGCCATTTGATAACCCAAATGTTAGAAGAGCTGTTTCTTTATCAATAGATAGAGATGTAATAGTAAACAAAATAAGAGGTTTTAACGAGACTATAGCTTGGTCGTTAGTGCCCAAAGGAATTAAAAACTATAAATATGAAGAACTAGTAGATGAAAGAAAATTAACTCAACAAGAGAGATATTTGGTTGCTAGAAATCTACTCAAAGAAAGCGGTTATACCAAAGACTCACCTCTCACATTCACTCTTAAATATAGACAAGGAGGAGATCAAAAAAAACATATGGTTGCTATTCAGTCTATGCTGAGGAATTCTGGTATAAAGGTTGAGCTCGAAGGATCTGAACCAAAAGTATTATATAGCTATCTTAGGACGGGTGATTTTCAAGTAGGTGATGCAGGATGGATAGCGGATTTCAATGATGCGTCAAATTTTCTATTCTTATTTCAACAATCATCTGGTCCTTTAAATTATGGAAATTACAATAATCCAGTTTTTGATAATATGATTGATAAAGCTTTATCTGAATTAGATATCAAAAAGAGAGCTAAAATATTAAAAGAGGCTGAAGTTGTTCTTTTAAATGATATGCCATTTGCACCAATTCTATTTGGAATAAGTAGATGGCTAGTAAAAGAGAATATTGATGGTTGGCAAACAAATTATGCTGCATACCACCCAACAAGATTCTTAAAACCTAGAGAATAAATTTAAGGCTTAACCAATAAAATGATTAAGCCTTTAATTAATTAAAACTGAGAAGCAATCCTTACATACCAGAATTGTGATCCCCAAGTTCTATAAGAAGGATCGAAATCATTAGCAAATGAATCTGGGAAATAAGGTGGATCTTCATCCAAGATATTATCTACTCCAACTGTTAATGTAGAGTTGATACTTTCAAATATATAGGAGGCTTGTGTATCCCAATACCAGGTATCACCTAAAGTTCTAATTTCATCGCCAGCTAAATATGAGCCATCTGCAGATGTTCTTGGAACTTGTCCCGCTACGCCATCAACTTCACCATGATATTGTCCTGATAATGAAACTGTTAAAGCGTCACTATTCCACACAAGACCTAAATTGGCTTTGATTTCTTTGAATTGATTTCTTCCATTGCCAGTTACATAACCAGCATAATGTTCTACAGATCCATCAGCCTTAGTAACATCATATGTATCAAGAACAGCTATTTCACTTGATACCCTCCAATTGCCGAGGCTATCTGACCAATCATAAGTGGCTGCTATTTCAAAACCAGAGGTTTCAACCATACCAATATTATTAGTAGTATTTCTAAGATCTTTAACGAAACCAGTAGGAAGCCTTTCAATTAGAGCACAATATGCTTGATTATTCTCACTATAACAACCATTCATAATAAGTTGGGAGCCAATTGCTGAAATAGTATTTGTAATTTCTATTTCATAATAATCAGCATACAACTTAAGACCTTCAACAGGTGCTAATATTATTCCTAAATTAATACCCTCAGATTCCTCTGGCTGAACATCTGGATTTCCGCCAACAGTAACTCTTATTTGAGTATTAGGTTGAGTAAATCCTGCAGGTACTCCGTCTGTTAAGCATTGTCCTGATTGCGTACCATCATCATTCCCAGTAAAGTTTGAAGCATTCACATCACATGGATCTTTAATTTCAGGATAGCTATCATTATTACCACTATATAAATTTCCAATTGAAGGAGCTCTAAACCCTTCAGCAAAGGTTGCTCTGAAAGTAACAATATCATTTGGTGAGTAAGTTAAACCATACTTAGCATTTGTTGTTTCACCAAAAGATGAGTAATCAGAATATCTTACTGAAGCACTTAAATCTAAGCCATCAGCAATAGGAATTGCTAATTCTAAATAAGTTTCATCAACCTCAAACTCACCCTTTACTGGACTAGCAGCATTACCTGATGATAATCCTGCTGCAATAAATGCATCAGGTTCAAAACTACCCTCTTCTTTTCTATGCTCATAACCAAAAGCAACGCCAACTGGTCCAGCAGGCAATTGAGCAATCTCCCCTGATACATCAAAACCAAAATTCTTCATTTCATTTTCGCCAGTATCATGTGCTAAGAAAGTAATATAATCCACCATTTCTGCGGTAATAGAACCTGATCCTGTCCATAAACCATCTCCTATATATTGGCTGTCTGAGCCTTGACCGCCAAAGAGATTTAACGCAACACAACTTCCAGAACATGCATCACCACTTAAAGCTTTTTTAATGTTTCCTGTATTTAAAAGACCTGCAGTAGTTGTAACATTTTTATTCTGAGCCCAGATAAAATATGCGGATACATCCCAATCAGCTATTTTTGTTTCAAGACCCATAGAAAGTCTATATGTCTCAGTATCTTGAATATAGTTTCTATTCCCAGCCTCAAGTAATCTTCTGCCTAACCAACCTACAGCGTATCCGCCAGGATAGTTTGCATCATTACAAGCTTTACCTTCAACTGAAAGACCAGTTAAATCACAAAACTCTAGTCCAAAAGGATTATAAGGGTTATTTCTTGAAATACCTTCACTTCCACCAAAATCACCAAATCCATAAAATAATGGCATTGGAGCCAATAACTGATCTGAAACCCTATTTTGATAAACACCAAATAAAGTTACTGAAGTATCTTCTGCTATTTCAAATGTTCCTTTAGCGAAAAAGTTTTTTCTCTCATTTGGGGTTTCTACATAATTATATGGATTATAATTAAAACGATCATCGGGGCTTGTCCAACATCTAAAATCACTAGGGGAAGACCCTGATGTGCCTTCATTTGGTTGAAAATTACTACAACCTGGTACAACGCCTCCATATGCTAATCTACCTTGTGGGGTTCCTGAAGAACCACCAAAACTAGGTCTTGCAGCTGTTTCTTCTCTTTCCCAATTACCTAATTCATGAACATCAACATATGAAGCACCCATAATAAATGATCCACCATCAAATGTTGATCCCATACTAATTGAAAAATTATCAGCTACTCCACCGCCATCAAAATATTCTCCTCTTTGGAAAGAAACATCTAATCCATCATATGAATCTTTGGTAACTATATTAATAACCGCACCAATAGCATCTGAACCATAAATCGATGCTGCGCCATCTTTAAGAACTTCAACTCTCTCTACTGCAGCAGTTGGAATAGTATTAATATCAACGGAACCATTTGCTCCTTGGCCACTATTAACCCACCTTCTTCCATCAACAAGAACAAGGGTTCTTTGCGAGCCAAGATTTCTGAAATCTATTCTAACGGAACCATCTCCACCATTATTATAATTTCTATTTAAGCCTGATCCTTGCCCAGGTAGCTCTAATAGAACTTCACCAATAGAGATTTTACCCGATAAAAGAATATCTTCTTGGTCAACTATAGAAACAGGAGAAAAGCTATCTGTTGCCGTAGTCTTAATTCTAGAACCTGTAACAATAATTTCCTCAACTGCATCAACTTCATCTTGAGCGAATAATTCAAAGGAAAGTGAAATTAGAATAGCAAAAACTAAAGTATAAATTACTTTATTAAGTTTTTTAAAATATATCATATGACCCCCATCATTTTTTCATTTTAAATCAATTAGATAATAGCATTTATATATATTTTATGTCAATTTTATGAAAAAAAAATTATACAATAATAAGATTAAATTAAGGTATAATTAACCAAATATTAAAATAAATAAGGTTAATTATGGTTAAAATAAATAAAAATACGGGTGAATCTTTTGTAAAAATTCTTGAAATTATGTCTGCTTTAAGGGATCCAAAAACTGGATGCGATTGGGATAAAGATCAAGATTCTAACAGTATAAAAAGTTACTGTATTGAAGAGGCTTACGAAGTTGTTGAAGCAATAGAAAATGATGATAATAGCGCTTTATGTGAGGAATTAGGGGATTTATTATTTCAGGTTATTTTTCATACTGAAATTCATAATGAAAAAGGTAATTTCAATATTATAGATGTAATTGATAATTTATCCGAAAAATTGATAAGAAGACATCCGCATGTATTTGAAAAAGATTCTTATACAAACTCAAAAAAACAAATTGAAAAAAATTGGGCAAATATAAAGCGACAAGAAAGAATAGATAAAGGTAATACTGGAATGCTTGATGATATACCGAAAAATTTTCCAGCAATGCTTAGATCATTAAAGTTACAAAAGAGAGCCTCCGAAAATGGTTTTGATTGGAAAAACCCCAATGAAACCTTTAAAAAAATAGAGGAAGAGAAACAAGAACTTGAAATTGCATTAATTGAGCAAGAAAATGAAGAAATAGAAGAAGAAATTGGTGATTTAATTTTCTCGGTTATAAATTTATCACGTAAACTAAAAATTGACCCTGAAAATGCATTGAGAAAAGCAAATAATAAATTCTCGGTAAGAATAAATTACATTGAAAAAGAACTTCAAAAAGAAAATAAAAAATTCAATCAAAGTAATTTAATTGAATTAGAAAGATTATGGAATCAAGCAAAAATAGATGTTAAACAGGTAAAATAGTTGAAACTGCGTGCTTATAGACTAACTGGATATTATTTGAACCTTTTAATGTTAGAGTATTAGCATCGGAAGAACTGATGGTGCCTTCAAGTTTGATACCGCTAATTAGAAAAATTGTAACCAACTTATTATGAGATATTAAATCCTTGATGAAGCTTTCTTCATCTAATTCTGTCATGTGTTCTTTAGTAGTGTCCAACATAAATAATATATACCTTGAGCTAATATTTTTATAAAATTAATAATATAAATTAAAATTATTTATATCTTAAATATTAATAATAACTGGCACTTACTCTAAATAACTGTTCAACTTCGTGAATTTTCTCAGGAATAGAAAAAATTGTCACATAATCACCTTCTTTTATTTTTGTGTCACCTCTTGGCATAATTATTTTTTTATCTCTTAAAATTCCGCCAATTCTTAAACCATTTTCCAAATGAAGCTCCTCTATTGTAGGGCCAACTAATTCGGATGATGATGAAACCTCACCTTCAATTACCTCTGCGGACCCATCTGATAAAGTATATATATTTCTGATATGCCCCCTTCTAACATGCCTTAAAATAGACGATACAGTTATAGCTTTAGGATCTAAAAAATCACCTATATCTACTGATCTTATAAGACCTTGAAAATCCTTATTATTTAGAAGTGCTATAACCCTATTACAGCCATCACTTTTTGCAAATGCAGCAGAAATAAAGTTGGTTTCATCGCTGTTTGTTAAGCTTATTAAAATGTCTGCATTCGATATTTCAGCTTCATTTAAAATATCTTTATCCATTCCCGACCCAAGTATAACAAAGCTTTTATTAAATTTATCTGATAGATCTTCTGCAATTTTTTTATCTTGTTCAATTATACGAAGAGATATGTTATCAATTTTATTTTCTATTAATTTTCCAACTTCTTTACCAATTGAACCACCGCCAACTAAAACTATCCTTCTTGCTTGTTCAACTTTATAACCAAAAATTGATAGAGTCCTAGCAGCAAAATCACTTGGACAAATTAGATATGCTAGATCATTTTCCAATAATTTATCGTTAAATTTTGGAGTAATTATATAGTCATTTCTTCTTAGGCCAACTATGACTGTATTTAAGTCAGGAAATAATTCAGTTAATGAACCTATCTCAGTATTTTTTATTGGACAATCCTCATTTATCTTTACACCTAAAAATCTTAAATTATTATCTCCAAATGGAACATTTTCAAAGGCTCCTGGTAACTCAAATCTTCTAAAAACCGATTTAGCAACTTCTTTTTCAGGAGATATTATTATATTCACTGGTAAATTAGAGCTTGTAAATAAATCTTGATAAGAAGGATTCAAATAAGACTTATCCCTTACTCTTGCTATTCTTTTAGGAACCTCAAATAGAGAATGTGCAACTTGACAAGCCATCATATTTATTTCATCAGAAGGAGTTACTGAAATTAACATTTCAGCTTCTGAAGCTCCAGCTTCACCTAAAATATCTGGATGAGCCCCATGACCTACAATTCCTCTAATATCAAGTTTGTTACCAAGCTTTTCAATTAATCTTTTTGAAGAGTCAATAATAGTTACTTCATTGCCAATTTGAGATAATTTTTCAGCAATAGCCCTTCCACTTAACCCAGCACCACAAATAATGATCTTCATTTATTTTCCAATTATGTGTTTATTATTTACTAATTAAACTTTGCAATTTTTTCTTAGGCCCAATATTTAGATCATTTAACTTTCTATGCAATGCTGATCTATCCATACCTATAAATTTAGCTGTTTTACTTATATTTCCATTAAAATTATTAATTTGAGCTGTTAAATATTTTTTTTCAAAATCAGCTCTTGCAGATCTTAAATCCATTTCTAAATCTATAACAAGGAATTTATCCAAAATACCTCTCCTTAAGAATATGTTGCTTCAATACAACAAAAATTAATAGTTGTCACTAATTTCATTTATGAATCAATTTTAGGAAAAATAATTTGAGGTTCCTTAATCTCCAATCCTGATTTAAGAGCAAAACTAGGGTTTAAGTTATTAAAAGATCTTTCTTTTGAATCAACATTAAGAAAATCTAAAAGCTTATTAGAGCCTTCAACAATAACGGGTTGTAATAATATTGAAGTAACGCGAAGTATCTCACAAGTAACCCATAAAACAGTATGCATTCTATCGGTATTATCTTTCTCAAGTTCCCACGGTTTTTGATTGCTAAAATATTTATTTGTTGAGGAAATAATATCAAAAATAGAACTTAAATAAGCATGAATCTGATAATCATCCATACTTTTAAGAGATTTTTGGTACAGGCTATATGCATTATCCAATAAAGATAAATCAATGTTATTAAGATCACCTTTATTAGGTATTTTTGCATTGCATTTTGAAAATATCATCTTAAGGCATCTTTGAGACAAGTTCCCTAAATCATTTGATAGCAATGCATTGGAATGATTCGTGATAAGTTCATGACTATAATTACCATCATTACCAAATGGTGTAGCTGAAAGTAGGTAAAATCTTAATTGATCAACCCCATATAGATCTAATAATTCGATAGGATCAACAGTATTTCCAACACTTTTAGATATTTTCTCACCCTTATTAAGAAGAAAACCATGAGAAAAAATCATTTTAGGAACTTCAAGCCCAGCTGAAAAAAGAAATGCAGGCCAATATACTGCATGAAATCTAGTAATGTCTTTTCCAATAAGGTGAATATCAGCAGGCCAATATCTATCAAAAGGTTTACTTCCTTCACACCAATCAAGCGCAGAAATATAATTAGTTAACGCATCAAGCCATACATAAATGGAGTGTTCATTATTCTCTTCAACTGGAATTCCCCAAGAAATATTTTTTCTTGAAATAGAAATATCCTTAAGACCGGATTGAACAAAATTTTTTATTTCATTCATTCTCGAATTTGGAAGTATAAAACTCTTATTTCTTTCATAAAGATCTAATAATTGTTTTTCATATTTGGATAATTTAAAAAAATAACTCTCTTCATCAATCCACTCAACAGGATTACCATTAGGTGACAAATATGAATCATTATCAGACTTTAGCAATTCTTCTTCGTTATAAAATGCCTCATCCCTTATTGAATACCATCCAGAATATTGATCGAGATAAATATCCCCTTTATCAGAAAGATTCTTCCAAATTGAATGGACATTTTTTTTATGTCTATCATCAGTTGTTCTTATAAAATCATTATTTGAACAATTTAAAGATTTAGCTAATTCAATAAATTCTTTTGATACTTTATCAACATAGTCTTTAGGGTTAATACCTAATTCTTTTGCCTTTTGTTGAACCTTTAGACCATGTTCATCGGTTCCAGTTAAAAAGAAGACATCATAACCATCCAATCTTTTAAACCTTGCAATTGCATCAGCGGCTATTACCTCATAAGCATGACCTATGTGAGGAGAGCCATTAGTATAAGATATTGCAGTGCTAATATAGAATGAATCAGTCATCAGTCTTTCTCAAATATATAGTGATTTCTTAATTAATAAAATTAAGTCTAAAATAATATGATTATTTAAATTATTATATTTTTTACCATCATAATAAATTTTTTGAATCTTTTCTCTAATATAAAAAAATTTATCTATTTTTTTATTTTCGTAGTTATGCTCTTTGAGAGCAAATTCTTTAATTAATTTATCGATCTTTATAATTGATAACTCAAAAAACAAATCTAATTTATTTGACCTTCTAAGGAAACTCTCCAATTCATATAAATCTTCATCAGAGTATTCAGCAAATAGTTTTCTTATCTTTAAATTTATTTCTTGTGAATCTTCCTTTATTAACTCTAAAGCTCTTCCAAAACTGCCATTAGATAAATCTATTATTTCGTTTAGATCATATACTTCATCAATTGAAATTTTTGTTTTAAGAAAACTTTCGATTTCATCATTCGAAAATTTTTTAAATTGAAGATTTAGACACCTTGATTTTATTGTTGGAATTATTGAATCTCTATTATGAGAAATAATAAAAAAAAGACTATTTTGTGGAGGTTCCTCAAGTATTTTTAGAAGTGCATTTGTAGAATTTATGTTCATTTCATCAAGAGAGTCTATAATGCAAATCTTATAGCCCCCCAATAATGGAGTATGATTAAAAAAATTGATACAATCTCTTACTTGATCGATCTCTATTAATGATTTTTCATTTTCGATATCTTTTTTAAGAACTATAAAATCCGGATGGCTGTCACTTTCAATTAACTTAGAAACTTTTTCAGAATTATCTACATTCATATTTTTCTTTAAAGTATCTAACAGAATGTATTTTGCGCACCTATAAGCAAAAGTTGCTTTGCCTAGACCTTTTATTCCGCTTAGAAGATAAGCATGATGTAATTTATTGGCATTTATTGAATTAAGCATAAATTCTTCAATATTATTATTTCCAATAAAATTAGATGTTTCTTTTACGGGGTTATCCAATTTAGTTATTCCTCTTGTTTATCAGTTATAAGATTATCAATTACAGTTATAATTAAATTATTAATTTCTTGTTCATTAAGTGAAGCATCAATAACAACACAACGATTTTTATTTTTTTTGGCTATTTCCAAAAATGCACTCCTAATTTTATTATGAAAATCAATATTATAACTTTCAAATCTATTCTCTTGATTAGATCTATCAAGAGATCTTTTAAGTCCTACTTTAGGATCAATATCTAAGACAAAAGTTACATCAGGTTCAATGTCTCCAATTATTATTTTTTTTAATTTCTCCATCTTATCAATACCTAAATTATGGGCTACTCCTTGATAAGCGTAAGTTGAGTCATAAAATCTATCACAAATTACATTCTTTCCTGAATTAAGAGCGGGTTCAATGACTTGAATTAAATGCTCATATCTTGAGGCCCACATTAATAAAGCTTCAGACATAGGAGTCCATTTTTCTACCTCTCCAGTAGTAAGTAAATCTCTTAGAATTTCAGCAGAAGGAGTTCCTCCAGGTTCTCGCGTTTTAATTGTTTCAAAATTTAAATTGTCTAAATAGTCTTTTAATAAATTAACTTGAGTTGATTTACCTGAGCCATCCCCTCCCTCAAAAGTTATAAATAAATTATTCATCTTTATACAAAAAATAATCAAAAGATTTTATAAAACCAGAAAAAAAATTAACTTTATTAATATTTTCTCCAGCAAGTAAATTTATTTCAATATTCTTTCTTCCCGGGATAATAATCTCAATAGAACCGACAATATCACCTTTGGTTATAGGAGCATATAAAGGTTCAGAATATTTATATTCAACTCTAATGCCTCTTCTTCCAGGTATATCAAGGAATAAATCTAAGTCATTAGCTACAATTAATGGTAAATTATCTGTTTTTCCCTTCCAAACTTTTGCATAGTCAATTATTTGGTTATATTTAAAGATAGAATAGCCTTTAAATCCTCTATATCCGTAATTAATTAATCTAGTTATTTCAGTAGTTCTTTCATCAACATTATCTAAACCTATAACTACGCCAATTAACCTTCTATCATTTTTTTTTGAAGACACAATGATGCCAAAACCTGACTCACTTGTATAACCAGTTTTTAGTCCATCAACCCCAAGATCAAATTTTAATATATTATTTCTGTTATATTGAGTGATATTATTCCATGTAAAAGATCTATCAGCGAAAAAACTATAATATTCCGGAAAATCAGTAATAATAAATTTAGCAAGCCTTACTAGATCTTCTGCTGTAGTGTAATGATCAATATCATGAAGCCCGGATGAATTTTTAAAATTAGAATCATTCAAACCCATTTCCAAGGCGTAATAATTCATCTGCTGAGCAAAGCTTTCTTCCGAACCAGAAAGCGCCTCTGCAACTATAACGCAAGCATCATTACCTGAAGATACAACAATTCCTTTTATTAAATTCTCAACAGATATTTCTGTTTCTAGCTCTGCATAAATTGTAGAGCCTTCTTTTTGGTATGCATTTCTGGATACAGAGAATTTATCTTCCAATGAGACTATACCTTTATCTAATGAGTCAAATAAGATGTATAATGTCATTAATTTTGACATTGATGCAGGGTAAATTTTTTTATCTTCATGTTTTGAAAATAGAACTTGATTTGTATCAAAATCCATCAAAAGCACATTTTTTGCTGAAGTGTCAAACGAGAGTAAAGTCTGACAATTAAAAGCAAACAATAAAAATATTAAAGATAAATTTAGTTTAGTTTTCATTTTTCACTATTTTAGCATCCTTAATGCCAATAAAATTAATGGTCTCTTGAAGCTTAATAACATATTCCTTTCGATAATAAGGTCCAATAGACAATTTATAAAAGCGATTATTATTTATTTCTTTTTTCTCAATATTTAGTTTAGTAAAACTTTTTAAACTTTGTTTAAGTTTATTCACATTTTCAATATCGGTGAAGCTTCCAATAGCTAATGAATATGTTTCTTTTTTATTTGAATATTTGTTTACATTAGATTGATTAATATATCTCTTTTTCGAAATTACATTTCCAGATTGATCATAAATATTAGCCATAGCAAAATATTGCACCCTTACTCTTTGTGTACCTTTTTCTTTAAAGCCTAACAACTCAGCAGCCTTCATCGATAAATCAATAATCCTTTCTTTTGCAAATGGACCACGATCATTAACCCTCATTATCAATGATTTATTGTTATCCAGGTTTGTAACTTTAACTTGAGATGGTAAAGGCAGAGTTTTATGAGCAGCACTAACTTTATACATATTAAAAGTCTCTCCATTAGCGGTGGGTTTTCCATGGAATTTTTTTCCATACCAAGATGCTATCCCTATTTCATCGTATGCATTTTCTTCTTTTGGATAATAGACCTTATTATCAATCAAGTAAGGATCGCCAATTTTGTAAATCCCTCCATAGAATGGATTATTGTTGCTTTTATATTTTTGATTAGAATTATTTGATGTACAACTAACTAATATAAAAATTAGAGCAAATGTTATGAATCTGAAAAAAAACATATATTTAGAATTATTATCAGGATTCGTTATTTAAAATATTGAGATATTTGAAAGTTATGCAATTTAAACAAATAAAAATTCCTACAAACAATATAAATATTAATACTGTGATTGAAGGCTCTGGTACGCCTTTATTTTTTATTCACGGTTGGCCTGAAAGTTTTTATAGCTGGAGACATCAAATAAAATTTTTTTCTAAGATTGGATACAAAGTTATTGTTCCCGATGTACGTGGGTATGGTAGTTCTGATAAGCCAGAAAATATATCTGATTATTCTATGAAGAAAATAACAACTGATTTAATTGGAATACTCGACTATCTGGGTGAAAATAAAGCACACATAGTTGGACATGATTGGGGGGCGCCAATCTCATGGTATACAAGCTTATTATATCCTGAAAGAATTTTATCAGTTTCTGGACTTTCAGTTCCACACTCATTCCTTGGTAGTGACATTAAACCAACAGAAATGCTTAAAGAGATATATAAAAAGAATTTCTTTTACATATTGTATTTTCAAGAAGAGGGCATTGCTGAAAAGGAGTTTGAAAAGAATATGAAAAACTCTCTAAGGCTAATTTTTTCAAATTCAGATTATCAGGGAATGCTAAAAAATATCGAAACAATGATTAATCATAAAAAGTTCAAAGGAGAAGGTTTTTTAGATGGAATGAAAAAATTTGAAACTTTACCAAAGTGGTTGAAGGAAAATGATTTAATATTTTATACCGATCAATTTTTAAGAAGCGGCATGCGAGGCCCATTAAATAGATATAGATGTATAGATTTAGATTGGGTAGAATTAAATCACCTTTCAAATGAAAAAATTTCTAGACCTTCTTGTTTTATTACTGGTGATCTCGATCCAGTAAACTTTATGTTATTAAACGGCTTAAAATCGTCAGAACAAGATAAGTCCGATGACGAGCTATTTAAGGATCACATCAATAAAAATTATTCTGATTTAAGAGAATTACAAATAATTAAAGAATGTGGTCATTGGACCCAACAAGAAAAACCTAATGAGGTAAACAAGATTTTGATGGACTTTTTAGATAAAATATAATCATTAATTAAATACCTGCGGAGGGGTGGCCGAGTGGTTGAAGGCACTGGTCTTGAAAACCAGCAGGCGGGCAACCGTCTCGGGGGTTCGAATCCCTCCCCCTCCGCCATAATAAAATGAAAAAAGAAATAGAAGATATAGTAAAAGAACTTTGTTCACCTAGTGGTGAATTTCCAACAAAAATTATTGAACTAAATGGATATGAGCATTTAGCATTTGATTGGGGGCCAAAAACTCTTTTTGAATATTTTAATCTTTATAGAGATCATAAAGATAAAGAAATGATTGTTTATGAAGATGAAAGATGGACATATGAGGAGGCTTATAAATTCTCATCTGCTTTTGCTAATTCTTTGATCAATGATTTTAATGTAAAAAAAGGAAATAGAATTGCCATAGCGTCAAGAAATTACCCAGAATGGATTTTTAGTTTCATAGCAATAACTAGTATTGGAGCTGTTGCTGTTCCAATGAATAGTTGGTGGACATCTAAAGAACTTGAATATGGTATTGAAGATAGTGACTCTAAGATACTGATAGTTGATGAAGAAAGATTAAATAGAATTAGCAGTCTCTCTAAAAAAAATAATCTTAAGATTATTGTTATTAGACCTAACAACAAAAATCATAAAAATAATTGGCTATCATATTCGAGAAAATATCTTTCTGAAAAAATGCCAATATTTGATATTAATCCTGTTGATGACGCGACAATCTTATATACTTCTGGATCAACAGGACACCCAAAGGGAGTATGCTCATCACATAGATCTATTATTTCTACTTTACTTCAATGGATGGTAGTTGCTACGGCAAGAAATATTAAAGATAGTATAATCGCTAATGAAGACATTCAGCCTTCATGTCTTTTAACTGTACCCTTATTTCATGTCACTGGAAGCCATGCACAGTTTATGCTTTCATTTCTATCCGGGAGGAAGATGGTCATAATGTATAAATGGGACTCAGAAAAAGCATTATCTTTAATAGAAAAAGAAAAAATAACCACACTTAATGGTGTTCCAACTATGACATTAGAAGTTATGCGTGATGAAAGTAGAAAAAAATATAATTTATCATCATTAAAGGAGCTTTCTGGAGGAGGAGCAGCAAGACCCTCTTCTCATGTAAAAGAATTAAAAAATGAATTTCCAAATGCTTCTCCTGGTTTAGGCTATGGATTGACAGAAACCAATGCAGCCGGAGCTGTAATATCTGGGGATGATTATCTTAATAGACCTGGCTCTACTGGAAAGCCCACACCACCATTAACTAAAATTAAGATTGTTGATAGCAATAACAAAGAATGCAATGAAAATGAAGTCGGCGAAGTATGGATAAAATCAATTACTAATTTTAGTAAATATTGGAAAAATGAAAAAGCAACAAATGAGGCATTTTTTAATGATTGGTTCAGATCAGGTGATTTAGGTTATCTGGACGAGGACAATTTTTTGTATATTGTTGATAGAGCTAAAGATATAGTTATTAGAGGTGGAGAAAATATTTCGTGCCTGGAAGTAGAAGATGTAATTAATAAACACCCTAATATCATTGAAGCAAGCGTCTATGGCATTCCTGATGAAAGATTAGGAGAAAAGCTCTGCTGTTCAATTTCTTTAAAAGAATTAAATAACTTTGATGAAAGCGCATTCAATAGATATCTTAAAGATTACATCGCTAATTTTAAAATACCTGAATATTATGATTTACACCAAGATAAACTTCCAAGAACAGCTTCGGGTAAAATTTATAAATTAAGATTAAGAGATGAAACCAAAGCAAAATTAAATATTACTGACTAAATATCCGAAAAGTTGCAGATGCGGCAGCTACTTCCTCTTTATTTTCATTACGTAAAATTGACTCTGCAAATCCGATCGATTTACCAATTTTAATGACATTACCTTCTCCATAAAAAAGTCCAGGAGATGCAGAAGCTAAAAAAATTGTTTTAAGTTCAATTGTTGCATGTTTGTTATCATGCATTGTGTGAAGCGCATGACCACATAACATATCTAAAGCAGTGGATAGAATACCGCCTGTTATAACATTATTTCTATTGGCAAAGCGATTATCTAATTTATATTTGTGAATTACGTGGCCTTTTTCTATTTTTATATGCTCTCTCTCCAGTAATTCTCCAATAGGCGGTATTATAGTTAAGTCCTTCATATCAAATTCCTTTTTTTTGATATTAATAAGATAATTTGTTTTTTTAAAAAAGAAGATATTTGCTCCTTTTAGTAAGTTGATGTATGTCTAAGAAATTAAACTGAGAGAAAAAATGACTATTGGAAGAAAATTTTATGAACCATTAGCTGATGGCGCTCCAAGACCTATATCAGAAATAAATAATGATTTAGAAAGAGTAATTCATTTCTTTCCTCCACATTTAAAAAAAGTTACAGACAAGTTAGATAAAATTTCAAAAAAATCAGATGTTATACTTGGTAATCTAGAAGATGGAATTTCTCCTAGAGATAAAATTAGAGCAAGAAAAGAGTTTGTTAAAAAATCAAAAAAAATAAATCTCAGAAATACAGGCTTATGGACTAGAGTAAACGCTATATCAAGCAAGTGGTTTTTAGACGATATATCTTTTCTTATAAAAGAATTGGGCAATACTCTAGATGTTATTATGCTACCAATGATAAATACTCCTGAAGAAATTCTATTTGCTGATAGAGTTATCGCTCTTAACGAGGCTCAAAATAAGTTAAAAAAACCAATTAAAATCCATATAATTCTTGAGACAGCGGAAGGTGTGATGAATGTAGAATCTTTAGCTGCGTGCAGCCCTAGGCTTCATGGATTTAGTTTAGGCCCGGCGGATCTTGCTGCATCAAGAGGCATGAAAACCGTTAGAGTTGGCGGAAGTCATCCTGATTATGGTATTTTATCTGATCCAAAAGATAAAATAACCAAAAGAAAATTTATTCAACAAGATCTTTGGCACTATTCCCTATCTAAAATGATAGATGCTTGTGCATCGAATAATATAAAAGCTTTTTTTGGTCCTTATGGAGATTTTGACGATGCTGAAGGATGTGAAATACAATTTAGAAATGCTTTTATTCTTGGGTGTCATGGAGCGTGGTCTCTTCATCCATCACAAATTGATATCGCAAAAAAAGTTTTTTGTCCCAGTGATGATGAGGTCGAAAAAGCAGCAAAAATTATTAAAGCGATGGGTGATGGAACTGGAGCAGTAAAAGTTGATGGTAAAATGCAAGATGAGGCGACTGTAAAACAAGCTAATGTAATTATTGAATTAGCCAAAAAAATTAGAAAAAAGGACCCTAAATTATCAAAGAATTTTTCTAGGTATTTAACTTGATAGGTTAGTTAATTTAGGAATAATAATACTTACAAATTATGAGAAAGAGATTATGGTAGAACATATCTTATTAGATATTCTGGAGAATATTATGGAAAGAGATGCTAAGTTTAAAATAGGTGAAATAGTTAAACATAGATTTTTATCATTTAGAGGTGTAATTTTCGATGTTGATCCAACATTTAATAATACAGAAGAATGGTGGTTATCTATTCCTGAGGATATGAGACCAAAAAAAGATCAACCTTTTTATCATCTATTAGCAGAGAATGAAGTAACAGAATATGTCGCATATGTATCTGAACAAAATTTACTTTTTGATGAAACTGGTGAACCAGTTAGACACCCTCAAGTCAATGAGATTTTTGGTACTTTTAAGAATGGTTGTTACGAAATTCAATCCAGCAAAATGCACTAAAGGGTTTTTTAATTTTGATAAAAGATAGAAGACCTTACTTTATAAGAAATTTAATAGAAAATTATTATAAATTTTGGACTTATTATTTTATTAAACCCCAATTTAGATCTGTAGGTAAAAACCTTGATATCAATAAACCTTGGAATTTAGATATATATGGAGATGATATTTTTGTAGGAAATAATGTTCATTTTAGAACTACAAAATATATTGTAACTCAAATTTGTTCATGGAATAGAAATGATACTAATGCAAAAATACTAATTGGTGATAATGTTTTAATATCTCCCGGAGTGAGAATATTAGCAGCAGAAGAAATCTCAATCGGTAATAATGTAATGCTAGCAAGTAATGTTTATATAAGTGACTCAGATTGGCATAATGTTTATGATAGAATTAAAACGCCAGGTAAAAGTAAAAAAATTATAATAAAAGAAAATGCTTGGATAGGTGAAGGATCAAAAATTTCTAAAGGAGTAACAATTGGAGCTAATTCAATTATTGGTTTAGGATCAATAGTGACATCGGATATTCCAGATAATAAAATATACGCTGGCAATCCCGCAAAAGAAATTAAATCAATTGATATTGATAAGGAAATAAGAAAAAGAGAAGATCTTTTTATTTCTGATGACTACAACAAATTAATGAAATATTTACTTAAAGAAGATCTAAAAAATAATTCCTTTTTAGGTTGGATTAGAGCTCTAATATTTCCAAAAAGAGGTGATTAAAAAATAGATTTAGCCCTTTCTTCACTTATCCCCCAATCCATTAAGGCAGTTTCATTGTGCTCACCGTTTATAACTGACGGACCATTAATTTTTGACTCCGTTCTTGAGAATCTTGGAGCAACATTTGGCTGGATAACTCCATCAATTTCTACAAATGTTTTCCTATCAATGTTGTGTTGGTGATTTGGCGCTTCATTTATTGAAAGGACAGGACTAAAACATACATCAGTTCCTTCCATCAAATTACACCATTCATCTCTTGTTTTTGTCTTAAAAATATCTTCAATTTTATCTTTCAAAAGAGGCCATTTTTCACGGTTCATTTGATCATCAAAGTCAGGATCCTGAATACTGGCTTTTTCTAATAATAATGCATAAAATTGCGGTTCAATTGATCCAATAGAAACATATTTTTTATCCTTAGTTTCGTAAACATCGTAAAAGTGGGCACCTGTATCTAATAAATTAGAACCACGTTTGTTTTGCCAAATTTTTGAACTTGTAAAACCATAAAACATAGACATTAATGAAGCTACACCATCAGTCATAGCACAATCAACAACTTGACCCTCACCAGAGCTATTAGCCTCATGTAGAGCTGCTAACATTCCCATAGCTAGATAAAGCGCTCCCCCGCCAAAATCACCAACAAGGTTTAAAGGTGGAATAGGTTTTTCTCCTTTTCTTCCTATAGCATCCAATGCTCCGGTAAGAGAAATATAATTAATATCATGACCTGCAGCTTGGGAAAGACTTCCATTTTGACCCCATCCGGTCATTCTCCCATAAACTAATTTCTTGTTAACTTTAAAGCAATCTTCAGGTCCAAGACCTAGGCTTTCCATTTTACCGGGTCGCATTCCCTCTTGAAGAATATCCGCCTTCGAGACAAGGTCGAGGCAAATATCTAGATGAAGGGGATCTTTTAGATTAAGCACGACGGATTTTTTTCCTCGCCCTTCTATTATGTGTTTTGATCCTCCTTTTGGAGATCTATCTATTCTTAACACTTCAGCACCCATATCAGCCAAAAGCATACCGCAAAAAGGGCCTGGCCCTATTCCAGCAAATTCAAGTACTTTTATATTATTCAATGGTCCACTCATATTTTCTCCCCTAGTTGCTTTCTTGATCTATGTTAATATTAAGTTCAGTAATTTTTTTTCTCAATGTATTTCTATTTAAACCTAATAACTCAGATGCTTTCAATTGATTTCCATTCTTATTTTTTAGAACCTCCAAAAGTAAAACCTTTTCAAGCTCAGTAACAAAATAGTTATATACATCGCCCTGATACTCTTTGTTAATTTTATTTATATTTCTTGAAAGATAATTTTCTAAAATTTTAGAAAATTGATTTTCACTATCTAACATTTGCTGATCAATCTTTTGAAGATTTTTTATCTCTTCGGTGAGATCTTCATTCATTATACTTTCATCTGTATAAAGAGCACATAATTTTAGAATAAAATTTTCAAGCTCTCTAACATTACCGGGCCATTGATATTTCTCTAAAATTTGAAAAGATTCAGTAGTAAATTTTTTTGGCTCAAGTTTAAGATCCTTTGCTTTATCTAAAAAATGATTAACTAATTCTGGAATATCTTCTTTTCTCTCTCTGAGCGGAGGTATGCTAATTGGAACTACATTGAGTCTATAAAATAAATCTTCTCTAAATTCACCTTTCTCAATAAGATTGGAAAGATTCTTATGAGTTGCAGCTATAATTCTTGTATCTGCTTGAATTTTTTCTTTCCCTCCAATTGGTGTAAACTCACCCTCCTGCAAAACCCTTAACAGCCTCGTTTGAGCATCTATAGGCATATCACCAATTTCATCTAAAAATAGCGTTCCTTTTTCGGCTAATTTAAATTTACCATCACTTTTTTGATGAGCACCTGTAAAAGATCCTTTTTCATGTCCAAAAAGTTCACTTTCAATCAAATCATTAGGAATGGCAGCCATGTTGAGAGCTATGAAAGGCTTTTCTGATCTTGTGCTATATTTATGCAAGGCTTTAGCTACCAATTCCTTTCCTGTTCCACTCTCGCCATAAATCATAACAGTAAGATCATTTTGTGATAATCTTGCTATAGATTTGTATAAATCTTGCATAGCAGTTGATCTGCCAACAATAAGCTGTTTTTCAGACTTATTTTTTATTTTTGTTTTGTTTTTAAAATTTTTTTTACTTTCTAGTGCTTTCTTGATCAGCTTTTGAAGCTCATCCAAATCAAATGGTTTAGGCAAGTATTCATAAGCTCCTTGCTTTGTTGCAGAAATTGCTGTTTGTAAATTATTTTTCGCACTAACCACAATTACAGGTAGGTTTTCTCTATATTCTACTATTTGAGGTAAAATATCAAAAAGCTCGCCATCAGGAAGCATCACATCAGTAATCAGGACATCCCCCTTATTACTTTCGATTAATTTCCATAACTCTTTAAGGTTAGATGCCATAAAAATCTCATAGCCCAAGTCTTGAAGGTATCTAGAAGTGACCAATCTAATAGACTCGTCATCCTCAGCTATTATTAAAGTTTTGTTACTCATATTATAACTCCGACATTAATCTAATAATAAATTTTGTTCCTTGATCAGTTAAATCAAGCTCAATAGATCCATTATGATCGCTAACAATTTTAGAAACTATTGATAACCCAAGCCCTCCTTGACCAATTTTCTTAGTGCTTACAAATGGTTGAAAAATTTCTTGTGATATTGAGGCTGGAATACCAGGCCCATTATCCATCACAGAAATTTTAATTGGTAATTTTACTTTTTCTTCACTTAATTTTTCTTTAACAATGAATCCATGCTCATAATTAGTTGATAAGATAATTTCATTATCAGAATCTGATTCATTGCTAAATGCCTCTATTGAGTTTTTAATAAGATTAATAAATACTTGAATCAATTGATCTTCATTACCAATAACATCTGGAATTGAAGGATCAAATGCTTCTGTTATTTTTATTTTCTTTTCACTTGAATTAATCATAACATCTTTAACATGTCGTAAAATTGAATGAATATTAATTGGCTTTAAATCGATAGGAATTGATGCATCAAAAACTTGAAGGTTATCTACCAGTCTTTTAATTCTATCTACTTCATTTATTATAAGATCAGTCATAACAATTTCATTATTTTCAATATTCTTCTCTAAAATCTGTGCAGCTCCCCTAATACCAGCCAGAGGGTTTTTAACTTCATGCGCAAGAATTTGAGACATATTTGACATTGCTATTTTATTTTTCTGATTTTCATTTTGAAATATTAATTTTTTTTCATTAAAACCCTCTATTAAAATAATTTGATAGTAGTTATCTGACCCTATTACTGGAGTCACCTCAACATCTACATCCTTATGAGAGCCAGAAATTGGAGTTGATAAATCAATTCTATATTCTTTAAAAGTTGAGTCTGTATTAAGAGCATTATCTATCAAAGATAAAATTGGAGATGAAAAAGGAAGAATACTTTCGATCGATTTTTCTAACAGCACTTTAGAGCTTAAATTAAAAAAGTCTTCGGCAGCTGAATTAATCATATTTATAATCTTATTTTTATTAATTATAATAATTGGAAAGGTAATTGAATTTATGACTTGCTTATGTATATTAGTATCGTTAATCATTATAATTGCCTAATTTTTAAGCATTTATATATTATGCCTAATAATTAGGCAAATTATGTTTCTAAAAAAAGTATATGATACATTTTATTATATTAGCTGCAGGAAAAAGCGAACGTTTCAAAAAGAAAAAGAGTAAATTTTCTAAACAATTTTTCAAAGTTAATGGAATTTCACCTCTAGAGCATTTGATGACATCAGTCTCAAATAACCCCTTAATAAACTCAATTACTTTGGTTGTAAATAAGGATGATAAATCAGAAATAGCGGGCTTTAAAAAAAAATACCATAAGTTGAATAGTATCATTAACGGCGGCATCACTCGTCAACAATCAGCTTTCATAGCCCTTAAAAGTATTCGTAAAAAAAGAGAAAAAACTAAAAATGATATAGTCTTAATTCATGATGCTGCTAGGCCATTTTTAGAAAATCAAATTATTAAAAATTGTATTTCTCAGTTAAAAAAATATGATGGAGTTTTTCCTGCTTTGAATATGGATGATACTCTTAGAAACAATAAAAACTTAAATACTTATGATAGAAACACTATTATTAGCTCACAAACACCTCAAGCATTCAAATTTGATAAAATTTATATGGCTTATCAGAAAATTAAAGGAAACTATTCTGATGATGTTGCTATTGCAAGTGAGTTTGGATTAAGAATAAAAAAAATCGAAGGACAAAAGTTGAATTTTAAGATAACAAATCCTTCAGACATTGAAATATATGAAAAGCTAATAGATCAATATTATAGAAACAGAATCGGAAATGGGTTTGATTTTCATAAATTTAAAAAAGGAAAATCAATCAAAATTGGTGGTTTAAAAATTAAAAGTAAGTTTTCGTTAGAAGCTAATTCTGACGGAGATCCTATTTTGCACTCGATTACTGATGCTATCCTAGGGGCATTGAATGAAAAAGATATTGGTTTTCACTTTGAACCAGATAATAAGAGTTATAAAAATGCAAATTCAATTATTTTTATCAATAGGGCTCTTCTACTGCTTATGGACAAAAAAGGTGAAATTATTAATTTGGACTTAAATATTATATGTGATTATCCAAAAATTAACCCAATTAGAAATAAGATTAGAAAAAATCTCTCAAAAATTCTGAAAATTAATGAAGATATTATTAATATTAAGGCCTCCTCAACTGAGGATGAAGGGTTTGTTAATACAAAAAAAGGAATAGCTTGCCAAACCGTTATTTCACTCAGGGTATTTAATTATGATTAATAAATTAATAGTTAATTTTTGCACTCTCTTCAATTTGGGTTTTATAAAATTTATGCCGGGAACTATTGGTTCATTAGTTTCGCTCCCTATAGGGTACATAACTTTAAAATTACTTGGTTTTTGGACATTTATTCTCATAATCATTCTTCTACTTTTAATTAGCTATTTTGCTATATCAAAATACTTGATATCAAATAAATCAAAAGACCCAAAAGAAGTTATTATTGATGAGTTTATTGGTCAGTTTATTGCTTTGATTTTTATTCCAAATAGTGTTTTAGGATTATTGTTAAGTTTTTTATTGTTTAGGTTTTTTGATATTACTAAACTTTATCCCGTTAACAAGGCAGAAAAAATACCAGGAGCAATAGGGGTTTTAGCAGATGATATTGTGGCAGGATTAATGACTGCTGGTATAATAGTATTTTTAAATATCTTTGGTATTAATTTATGAATAAAGTCAAAATTGATAAACTGACTCAAAAAGTCGTCAAAGAGTGTGAGAAACAAAAAAGAATATTGGCTGTAGCTGAAAGCTGTACAGGCGGAATGTTAAGCAGTTACATAACCTCTATTTCGGGCTCCTCCAATATCTTTGATAGAGGTTTTATTACTTACTCCAATAACGCAAAAATTGATTTAATAAATGTAAAAAAGAAAACAATAGAAAAATTTGGTGCAGTTTCTAAAGAAACAGCTATAGAAATGGCTGAAGGAACTATAAAAAATTCCTCCGCCTCATTAGCCATCGCAATAACTGGAGTAGCTGGGCCAGGTGGAGGCACATCAGTTAATCCAGTTGGAAATGTATATATTGCAATAATGATCGATGATAGAAACGATGTAAAAAAATTTAATTTTCCAAATAAAGGCAGAGAATTTATAAGGAAGGCATCTGTTTATGAAGCATTACAATTGTTACATAATAAGCTTAAGAAGTAGATAGCAATCTTTTCTCGAAAGATGAAATTGTTTCTTTTATTAGAATCTCTGATGCGGTATCAATAGCTTTTTCTAAAATATTATTATTCAAATCTAGCTCTAAATTAACCGAAACTAGAGTTCCTTCATCATATTCATCAAAAACCCAATTTGCTTCTAAATAACGAAAAGAACCTTTTACTCCTAATGCATTAATCTTTCTTTCATAATCATAAAGTATAACTTTGCTTACAAATGAACCTGAAAAAAGAAGATACTTCATATTTAGCTTAGCAAAAAAATAATCATGGACTCTTCTTTCAATAATTGATTTTTCACACCAAGGTATAAATTCAGAATAAGATTCAACATCAGAAACTAAACCATAGAGGTTTTCAGCCGATGAATTTGAATAAACCTTTTTTTCAATTTTTATCAATTAACTTATTTTTTTAATTCTATTTTGTTTAAGAATTTTAAAATCCTCTTCTGCATGATGAGAGGAGCGCGTTAAGGGGCTAGATGAGACCATTAGGAATCCCTTTGATTCAGCTATTATTTTATAATTATTAAATTCATCTGGAGTGACATATTTATCAACTGGGGCATGCTTTTTTGTTGGCTGTAAGTATTGACCCAAAGTTAAAAAATCAACCTTTGCAGCCCTTAAATCATCCATAACCTGCATAATTTCATTTTTTTCTTCTCCAAGTCCTAACATTAATCCTGATTTAGTAAATATATTAGGATTTTTGTCCTTAACCTCATTTAACAACCTTAGAGAGTTAAAGTATCTTGCTCCAGGTCTAATAGATAAATAGAGACGCGGAACAGTTTCAAGATTATGATTAAATACATCAGGACAATCTTTCAGTATTTTTTCTAGCGCATCTTCTTTTTTCAAAAAATCTGGAGTTAATATCTCTATAGTAGTTTCAGGGGATGTTTTTCTGATAGAATTTATAGTTTTAGCAAAATGCTCTGCTCCGCCATCATCAAGATCATCTCTATCAACCGAGGTAATTACTACATGACTTAAGTTCATTTTTTTTACAGCTTGTGATATTTTATATGGTTCAAATACATCTAGTTTATCAGGCAGTCCTGTTTTAACATTACAAAATGCACATGCTCTAGTGCATGTATCTCCCATAATCATAAAAGTAGCATGATTTTTTTGCCAACATTCTGAAATATTAGGACAATTAGCTTCTTCACAAACAGTTACAATCTTAGACTCAGAAAGTATTTTTTTTGTTTCAAGAAATTTCTCTGATCCAGAAACTCTTACTCTTAGCCAATCTGGTTTTCTAATTTGAGATGTCTCTTTATTATTTCTTTTCTCAGGGTGACGAATGGAAGACACTTTTATAAATCCTTAAAATTATGTGATAATTTATCAAAAAAATTAAATATAAGCAATTTAGTGTTTAGTTAGTTTAATTTAATTATATAATCATCTTCCTGAGCATAACCTAAATATTCCCTTATAGTCTGATCCACAAGGTCAGAATCTTTAAATTCAACTATATTCTTTATTTTTATTTCCATTGTAGCGTTATCAATTTTAATTTTTTGTAATTCTTTTGTGTTAAAGGTTATTTCATGATTAAGGTTATTTAATGACAGCATGCCTCTTGAGGAATAAATTAAATTAGTTAATGCAAAAAAATTTATAAATAAAAAGAAAATTACCAGAGATGAACTAATCAATAGTTCTTTATAATTTGCTTTAAATAGCAAGCTTCGAAGATATCTAAAAAAACGAATCATTAACCAAAGAATCATAAAAGACTATGATTGGTCAATAGTTAAAATTAATTCTTCTTTAAAATTGATTTACCTGCATATCTAGAATTATTCTTAAGATTGCTCTCAATCCTAATTAACTGATTGTATTTTGCAACTCTATCAGACCTAGTCATTGACCCTGTTTTGATTTGACCAGAATTTGTTGCTACAGATAAATCCGCTATAAATGTATCTTCTGTTTCCCCAGAACGATGAGAAATAACACATGAATATTTATTATTTTTAGCAATATCAATTGTTTCTAATGTTTCAGTGATAGTGCCTATTTGGTTAACCTTAATAAGTATTGAATTAGCTGCATTCTTTTCTATTCCCATTTTTAATCTTTCTGGATTAGTTACAAAAAGATCATCACCTACAATCTGGATTCTTTTTCCAACTCTTTCATTCAGACTTACCCATCCATTCCAATCATCTTCATGCAAAGGGTCTTCAATTGAAAAAATAGGATATTTATTTGTTAGCTCTTCCCACATATTAATTAAATCATCACTGCTAGATGCATTATCATTAGATAAAAAATATTGGCCGTCTTTATATAGTTCTGATGCAGCAATATCTAAAGCAAAGACTATATCCTCTTCAAGCCTATAGCCTGCTTTTTCAATGGCTTTACATAGATAAGATAACGCGTCTTCACTTGTTTTTAAATCTGGCGCTACACCGCCCTCATCTCCAACATTAGTGCTAAATCCATCGTTCTCCAATAAATTTTTAAGAGAATGAAAAATTTCAGAACCTGTTATAATTGCATGATTAAATGTTTCTGCAGATATTGGCATAATCATAAATTCTTGAATAAATAATGAATTATTAGAATGTGCCCCACCATTAATCAAATTCATCATAGGGACAGGCAAAATATATGAGTCTGATGAGTTTAAATATTCATATAAAGGCTTTCCCTCTGAATTAGCTTGAGCCCTTGATAATGCAAGTGAAACGCCCAATATTGCATTTGCTCCTAATCGAGATTTATTGTTTGTTGAGTCTAGGTCAATCATTTTATTGTCGATTTCTTCTTGCTCAGATGCTTCCATACCACAAAGAGCATTACTTATCTCAGTGTTAATACCTTCAACGGCTTTTAATACTGTTTTTCCTGATAAAGTTTGTTCTTTATCTCTAAGCTCATATGCTTCATATGCGCCTGTAGAAGCTCCTGAAGGAACTGATGCCCTTCCGAAACTGCCATCTTCAAGAGTAATATCAACTTCAATAGTAGGATTACCTCTACTATCGAAAATCTGCCTTCCTTTAATTTTTTTAATTTTTGACATTGAAAAATTTATTACTACATCCTATTCATTATTACTATTAAATAACAATTTACCGCCATATAGGCTACTATATAAATATTTAGATTTAGAAGATAATTATGAAACACCTAGGAAAAGAAAATAAAAAATTTACCGAACCATCGGTTAAAATATTAGACAAAGTAGAAAATAAACGAAAAGAAAACTTTCTTGTGAGGTTTTCTCAACCAGAATTTACAAGTATTTGCCCTATCACTTCTCAACCAGATTTTGCTCATATAGTTATTGATTATGTCCCAAGTAAATGGATTGTTGAGTCAAAATCTTTGAAGTTGTATTTTCAGAGTTTCAGGAACCATCAATCTTTTCATGAAGATGTAACAATGCTAATTGCAAAAGATATAACTAAATTATTAAAACCCAAATGGTTTCGGATAGGATCTTATTGGTACCCAAGAGGTGGTATGCCCATTGATGTATTTTGGCAATCTTCGGAGCCTCCAAAAAATTTATGGATACCTGATCAAGGTGTAGGCAATTATCGAGGAAGAGGATAAAGATTAAAATTTTTCTGATTTAACAAGATCATCTATCTTTTTTATTTTTGTTATTATATTTTCAAAATCTTCAAGTTTTGTGGCTGAAGGTCCATCACAAAGGGCTTTATCCGGATTTGGATGAACCTCAATAAATAGTCCTGAAATTTTTAATGCTATTGCAGCTCTAGCTAGATCTTCTGCTTGATGGGATCTTCCTCCAGCAGAATTGCCTTTTCCTCCTGGAAGCTGAAGAGAATGGGTGACATCAAGAATTATTGGATAATTAAAGGATTTTTGTTCTGATATTCCTAGAAAATCCACAATAAGGTTATCATAGCCAAAAGATGACCCTCTCTCACAAAGAATAATATTATCATTTCCAAATGAATTACATTTTTCAATTATATTTTTCATTTGATAGGGAGATAAAAATTGTCCTTTTTTGATATTGAGAGGAAGTTCAGTTTTGCATGCCGCACTAATTAGATCTGTTTGTCTGCAGAGGAAAGCAGGTATTTGCAGTATATCAACCACTTGAGAGATTTCCTCAATTTGACCCTCTTCATGAATATCGGTTATTATTGGCACATCAATATTTTTTTTAATTGATTCAAAAATTTTTTTACCACCTTCAAGTCCAGGACCCCTATAAGAGTCGATAGATGATCGATTAGCTTTATCGAAAGAAGCTTTAAAAATAAAAGGAATATTATGTTTAATTGTAATTTCTTTGAGTTTTTCAGCTACATTAAGAGCCATAACCTCATCCTCTAATACATTTAATCCCGCAATAATTGTCATGGGTGAGTTATTGGATAATTTTATTTCTTTTATTTTAATTTCTTTCATTTTTTGACTTTACCAGAAATTTTAGATTTTTTAACAGAAGCTTTTATAAAAGATGAAAATAAGGGATGAGGATTAAAAGGTCTTGATTTTAATTCAGGATGGAATTGAACGCCTATAAACCAAGGATGATTTTTTAACTCAACTATTTCAGGCAATAATCCGTCTGGAGACATGCCAACAAATTTTAACCCTACCCTTTCAAGGTCGTCAACAAACGACATGTTAACCTCATATCTATGTCTATGTCTTTCATTGATTTTTTTAGAACCATAAATATTCCTTACTTTTGAGCCTTTTTTTAATATTGCAGGATATGAACCCAATCTCATTGTTCCGCCATATTCACTTTCAAAGTCTCTTTTTTGAATTTCTTCATCTTTTAACCACTCAGTAAGTAATCCAATTACAGGGGTATCTGTTTTACCAAATTCACTCGAACTAGCAGATTTATATTCTAATAAATTTCTTGAGACATCAACAACTGCCATTTGCATACCAAAACAAATTCCAAAAAAAGGTATCTTATTTTCTCTTGCATACTTTGATGCAAAAATTTTTCCTTCTGACCCTCTTTTACCAAATCCACCAGGAACTAGTAATCCATTTACGCCATTAAAAAGAGTTTTATTTTTATTTTTTTCTAATTTATCCGTATCAATATTTTTAATTTTTACTTTAACATTATTTGATACACCTCCATGTGTAAGAGCCTCAAATAAGGATTTATATGCATCATTTAATTCTAGATATTTTCCAACAACACCAATTGTAACTTCTCCAGTTGGTTTACGAATTCTATCAACTACTTTATTCCATTTTCTCAAATTTGATTTTGGAAAAGTACTTTTTCCTAACGCATTTAAAACAGCAACATCCAAACCATTGATCTTTAAATCCTTAGGAACTGCATAAATGGTATCTACATCAATTGCTTGAATTACAGAATCTTCATCGACATTACAGAAAACTGAAATTTTTCTTATATCAGATTTTGAAATTTCCCTATCACACCTACAAACGAGTATATCAGGTTGAATACCAATTGATCTTAATTCTTTAACAGAGTGCTGAGTAGGTTTCGTTTTAACTTCACCAGCAGCACTAATATATGGGACAAGAGTTAAATGAAGGAAACAAGTCATATTTTTTTTTAAATCATTACTTAACTGTCTTATCGCTTCAAAAAAAGGCAACCCCTCAATATCACCAACTGTTCCACCAATTTCACATAAACAAAAATCTATATTTTCATTATTGGAAAGTATAAATTCTTTTATTTCATCAGTAACATGAGGAATAATTTGAACTGTTCTTCCTAGATAATCGCCTTTTCTTTCCTTACTAATAATTCTTTTGTAAATTTGACCAGTTGTAATGTTATCGTTAATTGATGCGGGAACATTAGTAAATCTCTCATAATGCCCTAAATCAAGGTCAGTTTCTGCACCATCATCTGTAACAAAAACTTCACCATGTTGGAATGGATTCATTGTACCTGGATCAACATTAAGATATGGATCAAGTTTTTTAATTTTTACATTAAAACCCCTTGATTGCAGAAGAGCGCCTAGTGCAGCTGATGTGAGTCCTTTTCCTAATGAAGATGCCACGCCACCAGTTATAAAAATATACTGTGTCATGGAAGTAAATTATAACAAATAGAAAAGAAATTACAAAGATAAAGATATATTAATTTAGATCAGGCAATTCATTAGTATCTTCATCTAAATCAAGATCAATTTGAGGGAGATTATCAGAGGCGATATTATCAACAATTGATGAGCTTTGATTTGAACTTGATAATAAGGCAAGAGATAGACTAGTAATAAAAAAAATAGTAGCAAATATGGCAGTTAATCTTGATAATACATTTCCAGCAGCTCTTCCAGACATAAAGTCTCCTGAACCACCAATTCCAAGACCGCCACCCTCAGATCTTTGTAAAAGTACTAAAACTATCAAAACGATAGCAATAATAAGATGAATAACTAAAATAAAACTCAACATAATATGTATGCTTTTAAACGATGATTAAAAATATTTCAAATCATTAAATAAATTGCTTAAGAATTGATTTCATATCTTTTATTTTCAAGCTAGCTCCACCGATCAATGCTCCGTTAACATTATTCAAAGATAATATTGAAAAAACATTTTTTGCGTTAACTGAACCTCCATAAATAATTCTTATTTTTTTTGATCTTTTTCCATATAAGTCTTCGAGTTTTCTAGAAATATAATCATGAACCTCCTCAATATCAGAATATTCTGGAACCAAACCAGTTCCAATAGCCCAAATTGGTTCGTAAGCAATCTCTAACAGATTTGGATTGATGTTATTTTTTAAAGCTCCCTTTAATTGATTTCCTAAAACTCTTAATGTCTTTGATTTTTTCCTATCTGATAAGCTTTCGCCAATGCATAAAATTGCCTTAATATTATTTTTTTGAATATTTAATATTTTTTTGTTCAAAAGATTATTGTTTTCATTATGGTAAAATCTTCTTTCTGAATGACCAATAATGCAATAGGAAGCTTTTAAATCACTCAACATACTTGCAGAAACTTCACCTGTATAAGCACCAATTTCGTATTCACTACAATCTTGAGCGCCAATTTCAATTTTGGACCTTTGGGTAAGTTGGCAAAATTTATCTATTAATGTAAATGGAGGGCAAATAAGAATATCAACATTATTAATTAATTTTTTAGAATTAAATTTCAATAAATTTTTAATAAAAGAAATATCTTTTTTATCACCATTTAATTTCCAATTTCCTGCTATTAGTAATTTTTTCGACATTATTTTTTATCCTACATTATTTAATTATAATATAAGCTATTTCTTGCGTTTTTGTTAACAGAAGATACATTAAGCAAAAATTAGTTTTACAAATAACTGAAGGTAAAGATTTATGTTAGATTTATTAAGAAGAAATGCTTCTGGGCCATTTGGACTTACGCTAATAATATTGCTTGTTCTTGCATTTTCAGTCTGGGGTATTGGAGATATTTTTAGAAATTACGATGTAGGAACTTTAGCCCGAATAGGAGATAGAGAAGTAGACTCACAAGAGTTTTTATTTCGTTACAATAGAGAAATCAATAGATTATCAAATGAATTAGAAAGATTTGTTTCTAATGAAGAAGCTAGAGATTCTGGAATAGACATTCAAATTTTATCAAATCTGTTAGTTGAAAAAACTCTTAATTCTTCAGCAGACAGAATGAAATTAAGACCTTCAGATAATTCTCTTACAGAGAGATTAAAGAATACTAACTCTTTTAGAAATGCATTTAACCAGTTTGATAAAAACGTATTTAATCAAGTTTTAAGGCAAAATGGAATTACAGAGGATCTTTTTTTTACCATGGAAAGAGATTCTATTGCTCAAACTCAAATATATAGAGCATTATTTGAAAATTTAACTATATCGAAAGAATTTAGTAACTTAATTTATAGATTTCAGAATGAAGATAGAAATGTCGAGTATTTGGTGCTCAATACAAATACAGAAAATGTTAATACATATGAAATCAATAATGAAGAATTACTTAATTACTATAATAAAAATAAAGATAGTTACAAATCAGAATCTAAAAGAGATTTTACCTTAATATCACTTTTAAAATCAGAGTTAAGCTCACTTATTGAAGTTGAAGAAGACATTATTAAAGAGATATATGAAAACAATTTAAGTAATTATGAAACTCCAGAAAAAAGAACATACTATGTTATACCTTTTAATTCTTCTGAAGAAGTTAATTTAGCTTTAAATAATTTCGAAGAAAACACTGATATTAATAATATTATAGTTTCAAGAGGGCTTTCAGTAGAAGATGTTCTACAATCATCACTTTCATTGGAAGAAGGTTTAAATAATGCTATTTCTAATAAAGCTTTTGAAGTAGATAAAAATATTTTAACCGGTCCAGTCCCTGGTCCTTTTGGTCCAACTTTAGTTTATGTTACAGAGATTGAGTCATCCTTTAAAAAAACTTTTTTAGAGGTAAAAGAAAAAATAGCGCAAGATTATAAATCTGAAGAAACTCAAGATAAGATATATGAAATTTATAATGTCATTGAGGATCAAAGAGCTGAAGGTTTAACTTTTGAGGAAATAGCTACGGAAAATAATTTAAAACTCTCTCAATATTCATCTGTTAATAATAATGGAGATAACTTCAGCAACTCAAATATAGACTTAACTTTAAGAAATTCAATTATTGAGACCCTAATATTTGAATCAGATATAGGCCTTGAGATGGACCCTCTTGAAGATCAAAATGGCAATATTATTTTCATAAGGATAGATAATGTTGATGAAGAAAGATTTCTTAATTTTGATAGCGTTCAAAATAAAGTTAGATCAGATATTATTAATCAACGTCAAAAGAGGGAATTAGAAGATAAATCATTACAATATTTAAATGACATAAATAATAAAAATAATGATTTAGAGCAGATCGCAGATAATCTTAATGTTGCAATACTAACAAGAGAAAGTCTAAGTAGGTACTCTTTTGATGAAGTATTCTCTAGGTCGGCAATACAAGAAATATTTAAAACCAATGTAAATAAACCATTTAAAGCAAATGTTGGTATTGGCGATAGTATAATTATTGGCCTGGTAACAAAAATTTCAATACGGGAAGAGAAAGAAGTTGATACTGAGACTTTAAATCAACAGAATGAAGATAATCTAAAAAACGAACTTTTATTTACTCTAACTGAGGAATTACAAAAAGAATTATCAAGTGAAGTTTATCCTGAAAGATTAGATTTTTTATTTGAAACTATAAATGCTCAAGGATCATTTTAAAAAATGGAAAAAAAACTTTCCATTAATCATAAAGATTTTAAGAAAAATTATAATTCAAAAGAACCTCAATTAATCGTTTTAAAATTTAGTTCAGATTTTATGGACCCCGTTAACAGCTTTATGAAGATATCTGATGATATGGATAATAGCTTTCTTTTTGAATCATTAAAAGATGGTGATTTAAGCGGTAGATATTCTGTTATTGGTATAAAACCAGATAAAATTTTAAAAATCACAAGTAAAACATCTAAAATATATTTAGATAATAATATTGAAGAAGTTATTGATAATAACCCAATTGAAGCAATTAGATATTTTATCAACAATAGCTTAATAAAAAAGAATGATGATATTCCTTCGATAGCATCAGGTATATTTGGCTATATTGGTTATGATTTTGTAGCAAATATTGAAGACCTCCCTAAAGAAAAAATTGATGAGTTTGGTGTTCCTGATAGTATTTTACTAAGGCCTTCAATAACAGTTGTCTTTGATAAAGAATTAAAAGAAATCCTTATATGTAAAGCAGTTTGGTATGCCGATAATATTGATGCAGATAATGCATATAATTTTGCTCTTGATGAATTAAATAAAATTAAGGATAAAATTAAATCTGATAAAATTATTAAATTAAAAAAAGAGCAAAAAGATCTAAAAGAAATCAAATCTAATTTTACTAAAGAACAATATTTTGAAAATGTTAGAAAAGCTCGCGAGTATATCAAAGCCGGCGATATATTTCAGGTTGTGCCTAGTCAAAGACTATCTGTTGAATTTAAAGCACATCCATTTTTACTATATGAATCATTAAGAAGAATTAATCCCTCTCCTTACATGTACTATATAAAGTTTAAAGACTTTTATATTGTAGGATCTAGCCCTGAAACCCTAGTAAAAGTTGAAAAAAATAAAGTTATAGTTAAGCCAATTGCAGGAACAAGGCTAAAAGAAAAAGGAAAGGAAAACGAAATAAAAGAGTCTTTATTGTCTGACCCTAAAGAATTAGCAGAACATTTAATGTTGCTTGATCTAGGAAGGAATGATATTGGGAGAGTTTCAAAAATTGGCTCGATAAATGTAAAAGACTCATTTCAAATCCAAGAAACATCGCATTTATATCACATCTATTCTACCGTTGAAGGTGAATTAAACCCTAAAGAAGATAGAGTAACAGCTTTATGCGCAGGTTTCCCAGCTGGAACAGTTACAGGGGCTCCTAAAATTCGGGCCATGGAAATAATTAATGAAATTGAAGATAGAAAAAGAGGTATATATTCTGGAGCAGTAGGTTATTTTTCATCCTTTGGTGATATGGACACAGCTATTGCCCTAAGAACAGCAATTATAAAAGATAATAAAATGTATGTTCAAGCTGGAGGGGGAGTTGTTTATGACTCTGATGAAGAGTATGAATTCAATGAAACATTGAATAAAGCTCAAGCATTATTCTCAGCTGCAAGGGATGTTTTTAATGAAAAGAGTAATAAATGATTATTCTAATTGATAATTATGATAGCTTTACATGGAATTTATATCATTTCCTTGGTGATTTAGGACAGGATGTTAAAGTTATTAGAAATGATAAAGCGTGTATTAATGAACTAATAGATCTAGGTCCAAAAGGATTTGTAATCTCTCCGGGGCCTGGAGAGCCCAGCAGCGCTGGAATAAGTGTTGAATTAGTTAATGAGTGCATTAAATCTAGTATTCCTTTACTCGGAGTTTGTCTTGGTCATCAAGCAATTGCATACGCGCTTAAGGGCAGTATTATTAGAGCAAAAAATATATTTCATGGTAAAATTTGTGAAATCATTACAGATGAAAAAGGTATATTTACTAATTTACCTAAAAACTTTAACGCAACAAGGTATCATTCTTTGGTTGTTGAAGAAGACTCCCTTCCTAAAGACCTTAGTGTGTCTGCTAGAACTGAACAAGGAACAATAATGGGAATCCGTCACAAAAATAATATTATTGAAGGAATTCAATTTCATCCAGAGAGTATTGCGACAGAATTTGGTCATAAGATACTTAATAATTTCTTAGGTCTAATTAAATGAACGAATTCTCAGATATTTTAATTAAAATTCAAAAATCTGAATATTTAAGCAGGGAAGATATAAAATTTGCTTATAACTTTATTTTAGATGGAAGAGCTAATGATATTGAAATAGAAGATTTTTTAATTGGATTGAATAACAAAGGAATAACGATAGATGATATTATTTCTGGCGTTGAAGTTCTAAGAGAAAAATCATTTAAAGTAGAAGTGCCAGTTGATGCAATAGATACATGCGGAACAGGAGGAGATAATTCTGGAACATTTAATATCTCTACAGCCGTAACTTTTGTTACTGCTGGGGCAGGTGCTATTGTTGCAAAACATGGAAATAGAGCCCTATCATCAAAATCAGGATCTTCTCAAGTTTTAGAAGAATTAGGGATCAATATAAACATTAAACCAAATAAAATATCGGATTGTATAAATAAATCTAATATTGGATTTATGTTTGCTCCAAACCATCATTCTGCAATGAAATATGTTGGCCCTATAAGACAAAAATTGAAAGTTAGGACAATATTTAATCTTTTAGGGCCGCTAATTAATCCAGGGAGTGTTAAAAAACAATTATTAGGAGTATACAATAAAAAATGGTTAAACCCTCTAATAGAAACATTACAAGAATTAGGTTCAACTGATGTTATGTTGGTTTGTGGCTCGGATGGACTAGATGAAATTACTACTACTTCAGAGACTTACATTGCTGAATTAAAGAATAACGAAATTACTAATTATACAATTAAACCTGAAGATTTTGGTATTAATAGAGCCAATCCCGATGAATTAATTGGCAATACACCCAAAGTAAATGCACAAAAAATTTTAAAACTTTTAGATGGAGAAGAAGGTGCCTTTAGAGATATCGTTGTTATAAACTCGGCAGCAGCAATTTATATTTCTGGTATTGCAGAGAGCATTGAACATGGATTAAAGTTTGCAAATAATTCAATTGATAATGGTAATGCCAAAACATCACTTGAAAAACTTGTTAAGGCCTCAAATGAAAACTAATATTCTTGATAAGATCCGAGATTACAAAATTAATGAAGTTAAAGAGAGAAAAATAAATTTTCCTCAAAATGATATAATTGATTTGATTAAAGACGATAAAAAAACACTTGGGTTTCAAGATAAGCTTATCGAGAAAAACGATAAAGGTTTCCCCGGAATTATTGCGGAAGTAAAAAAGGCAAGTCCTTCAAAAGGTATTATTAGACAAAATTTCAATCATATTGATATTGCTAAAGATTATGAATCTGGAAATGCAGCATGTATATCTGTATTAACAGACTTTCCATCTTTTCAAGGAAAACTAGAGTTTTTAAAAGATATAAGAGATAATGTTAATCTACCTTTACTTAGAAAAGATTTTATGATTGATCCCTATCAAGTTTATGAAGCGAAACTTTACGGCGCTGATTGCATATTAATAATTATGAAAATGGTTGGGCAGGATAAAGCCAATGAAATTTATAAAACAGCAAAAGAAATCGATATGGATGTAATTTTTGAGATAAATAATGAAAGTGAATTAAATAACGCTCTTGATTTAGAGCCCAAAATTATAGGAATTAATAATAGAGATCTAAGAACTTTTAAAACAAACATTAATAATAGTGTTAATCTTTCCAAAAAAATTAATAAAGAAATTACATTAATAAGTGAGTCAGGAATATCTAGAAGAGAAGAAATTGAATTGCTTGTTGAAAATGATATAAAAAATTTTCTCATTGGAGAAAGCATTATGAAATCATCTAATATAATTAATGAATTAGAATACTTAACTGGAAAATTTTCATGAGAAAGTTAAGCCATATAAATGATAAGGGCGAAGCAAATATGGTTGATATCAATAACAAAAAAGAATCTAAAAGAGAGGCAACCGCAACAGGATCTATAATCCTAAGTAAAAATGCTCTAAATGAAATTAAAAAAGGAAAAACCTCTAAAGGAAATGTTTTAAATACCGCAAGAATAGCTGGTATTATGGCTGCTAAAAAAACATCAGATTTAATTCCTCTTTGTCACCCTATTCCTATTGAAGCTATAAAAATTGATTTTGATATTGAAGATAATAATATCAATGTATTAGCAATAGTTTCTACAACAAATAAAACTGGAGTAGAAATGGAAGCTTTAATGGCGGTAAATATAGCTTGTTTAACCATATACGACATGGTCAAAAGCATAGATAAACATGCGAAAATTAATTCTGTTAAGCTTATAAGTAAAAGCGGAGGCAAATCAGGAGATTGGAAAAGAAACTAAAACTTTTAGATGTTGAAAAAGCTGAAAAAATAATTCTTAGAAAAGTTAAACCATTAAAAGGTAAAGAAAAAATTGATATTAAAGACTCTTTTGGAAGAGTTTTAATATCTAATTTAAACTCAAAAAGAAACCAGCCTGAGTTAGATTTATCAGCTATGGATGGCTATGCAGTCAGAAAAAGCGATTTATCAAGTTTACCAAAAAAATTTGAATTAGTTGGAGAAATAAAAGCTGGTGATAAGATTAGCAAAGCCGTTAAAAAAAACCAAACTTTCAGAATATTCACCGGAGCCCCAATACCTAATGGCGCCAATAAAGTTGTAATACAAGAAAATTGTCTAGAAGATGGAAAAGAGGTTTTAATTAAAAGCGAAAATGAAGAAACTTATATTAGGAAGAAATCTCATGATATTAGTAAAAAATTCACTCTAAAAGCACCTAGGCTCATTAGCACAAGAGATATTGCCTTATTAGGCGCTATGAATCATAAAAAAATAAATGTTTATAGAAAACCTAAAGTAGGAATATTAGCAACTGGTGATGAAATTATAGAAGTAGGAGATAAGACCAATAACTTCAATCAGCCTGCATCATCTAAACCTTCCATTATCTCTCTTATAAAAAACTGGGGCGGAGAACCAATTGATATTGGAATAGCTAGAGATAATTCTGAAGACTTAATTAAAAATATAAAAAAAGGAAGAAAATTTGATCTTTTTGTTACGATTGGAGGCGCTTCCGTTGGAAAGTATGATTTGATTCAGAAGAGCTTATCAAATCAAGGCTTTACATTGGATTTTTGGAAATTAGCTATGCAACCTGGCAAGCCTCTAATGTTTGGGACAAATAAGAATACATCGATAATCGGACTACCGGGAAACCCTGTTTCAGCATTAGTTTGCAGTGAAATATTTTTGAAGAAAGCAGTTTATGCTCTCCAAGGAATAAAGTACAAAGACACAATCTTGATAGCAACTCTTGATAATGACTTAAATAAGAATGGTTCAAGAAGACATTACTTAAGAGGAAAATTATATTTCGATCATAAGAAAAATGAAATGATAGTAAAATCATTAAATAATCAAGATAGCGCTTCACTTCTTCCTTATTCAGAAGCAAATTCTCTAATAATATTAGAGCCAAATGAAAAAAAACTGAGAAAAGGCTCTAAAGTTAAGGTTTTTTTACTAAATAATTAAATTATTGACCTTTAAAAAGAACAAAAGTAAAACAATGTTCTACTTAAGTTCTATTTTTACTTTGGAGGTTATGTAATGCTAACAAAAAAACAAAATGAATTATTGATATATATACATCAAAATTTAAGAGAAACTGGAGTTGCTCCTTCTTATGAAGAAATGAAGGATGCCCTAGATTTAAGATCTAAATCTGGAATACACAGATTAATAAATGCTCTTGAAGAAAGAGGATTTATAAGAAGATTAGCTCATAGAGCTAGAGCTATTGAAATTATCAAATTACCTACTTCAAGCACTATAAACCCAAAAGGCAATTTTCAGCCTGAAGTAATTGAAGGCAATAAAGAAAAAGATCTTTTTAGCCTAGATGAAGAGTCAATAGAGGTTAGGATGATGGGTAAAATAGCAGCAGGAACTCCAATTGCAGCAATTGAGTATGAAAAAAATAAAATATCTGTTCCGGGAAGTATGATTGGTACTGGAGATCATTATGCACTAGAAATTGAAGGTGACTCAATGATTGGAGCAGGTATTCTTGATAAGGATAAAGCCATTATAAAAAAGGTTGATGATGCCTTATCAGGTCAAATAGTTGTGGCACTAGTTGATGGAGAGGAAGCTACATTAAAAAGACTTAGAAAAAAAGGAAACACTATTGCTCTTGAGCCTGCTAATTCTGCATACGAAACGAAAATTTATGGTCCTGAAAGAATTCAAATTCAAGGCATTCTGGTTGGCATACTAAGATCTTATTAGTTGAAGCGAATTGTAGTGATTTTCTTTGTGAATTGATATATCAATTCACAAATGAATAAATTTGTTCTTAAAAAATGATTATTACAAGATTTGCACCATCCCCCACTGGTTTTTTGCATATTGGCGGAGTAAGAACTGCGTTATTTAATTGGCTTTATGCAAAAAATAATTCAGGAAAATTTTTATTAAGAATAGAAGACACCGACAGAGAAAGATCTAGCAATGAAGCAATTGAAAAAATTATCGATGGTTTAAAATGGCTAGGCTTGGAAAATGATGAAGAAATAGTTTATCAACATAAAAATGAGAAAAGACATATTGAAGTTGCACATATGTTGTTAGAATCTGGTTTTGCTTATAGAGATTGGGAGCTAGAAGATGATTTTGGTAATCTAGAAAAAGCGCATGCCATTAGATTCAGAATACCTAATGATGGAGAAACTATTGTAAATGACAAAGTTCAAGGAGATGTTGTAATTCAAAATAAAGAAATTGAGGATTTTGTTTTATTAAGATCGAATGGAACACCAACATATATGTTGTCAGTAGTGGTTGATGATTATGATATGAATATAAGTGACATTATACGGGGTGATGATCATCTCACAAATGCGGCGAAACAAAAATTGATATATAATTCTCTTAAATGGGATTGTCCAACTTTTAGTCATATACCTTTAATTCATGGGCAAGATGGATCAAAATTGTCTAAAAGACATGGTTCTCTAGGTATCGAATATTATAAAGAAGAAGGTTATTTACCTGAAGCAATAGTTAATTATCTTCTTAGGTTAGGCTGGAGCCATGGAGATCAAGAAATTTTCAGTGTAGAGGAAATGATAAATTATTTTTCAATTGATAAAATAAGGAAATCACCATCTAAATTCGATATTGAAAAACTAAATGATATTAATTCAATCTATTTAAAAAATTCCTCCCTTGAATCTCTGATAACTAGAATCGACAGTTCATATACCAATCTTAATAAAGATAGAATTAAATCTATAAGTATTGTTATGCCTGAAGTTTTAAAGCGTTGTAAAAATTTAAAAGATATTAAGAAAAATATTAGTTTTATAACAAATGAAAGGCCTATTAAAATTGATGGTGATGCAACAAACTTAATAAATGATGAATCAATAAGCTCTTTAGAAAAACTATCAAAAATATTGAAAAAACTTGATAAATGGGATGCTAATGAGATAGAACAGACTATTAAAAAATTTTTGAAAGATGAAGAACTTAACTTTAAGGATATTGGGTTACCTTTGAGAGTAGTTTTGGTAGGTTTTTTATCTCCAATCGGAATAAACACAATTATCGAGTCTCTTGGGAAGGATGAAGTGTTGGGTAGAATAGAGGATATAATTAAACAATATAAATGACTGATAAAATTAAAGAAAAAGCTGATTTAAAATTAAATGGTGACCTTTATAACTTTGATGTTCACGAAGGTACAATTGGTCCTGATGTTCTAGATATATCAAAATTATACGCTCAATCAGGAAAATTTACTTATGATCCAGGTTTTACATCCACAGCAAATTGCAAGTCAACAATAACTTATATTGATGGCGAAGAAGGGACGCTTCTTTACAGAGGTTATCCTATCGATCAACTTGCTGAACAAGGTAATTATCTTGAGACATGCTATCTTCTGTTAAATGGTGAGCTCCCAAATCAAGATGAATATACTAAATTTGAAGAAACAATTAATGAATACACATTAGTTAACGAACAATTAAATAGGTTTTTTACTGGTTTTAGGCCAGATGCACATCCAATGGCAATAATGTGTGGAGTTGTTGGCGCCCTCTCAGCTTTTTATCATGACTCTCTTGATATAAACGATCCTGAACAAAGAAGAATAGCTTGTCATAGATTGATTGCTAAAATGCCAACGCTAGCTGCAATGGCTTATAAACATTCTTTAGGACAACCTTTTATGTACCCAAAAAATGATCTTGATTATGCAGCAAATTTTCTAAATATGTGCTTTGGTTTACCTACCGAAGATAAAAATATAGATAGCACATTAGCAAAAGCTATGGATAAAATTTTAATTCTACATGCTGATCATGAGCAAAATGCATCTACCTCAACCGTAAGGTTAGCTGGATCTTCTGGAGCAAACCCTTTTGCTTGTATTGCCTCAGGAATTGCTTGTTTATGGGGGCCAGCACATGGAGGTGCAAATGAAGCATGCATAAGAATGCTAGAGGAAATTAATAGCGTTGATAATATTCCTGAATATGTAAAAAAGGCTAAAGATAAAAATGACCCATTCAGATTAATGGGCTTTGGCCATAGGGTTTATAAGAATTTTGACCCTAGAGCTAAAGTAATGCAAAAAATATGTCATGAAGTTTTAGATCATTTAGGAATAAAAGATGATCCGTTATTGGCTATAGCAGTTGAACTCGAAAAAATTGCGCTAGAAGATGATTATTTTGTAGAAAAGAAACTTTATCCAAATATAGATTTTTATTCAGGCATTGTTATGAAATCTTTAGGTTTTCCAATGGATATGTTTACGGTTTTGTTTGCAGTTGGAAGAACTGTTGGATGGGTTTCTCAATGGAATGAAATGATAGAGGATACAAGTCAAAGAATTGGAAGGCCTCGTCAATTATATGTTGGAAGTGAACATAGACAATATATTGGTATGCATAAAAGATAATTAATTTTTCAGTATTTTCTTTATAATTCTAGTTGCATTTTCACTCGGGTCATTAATATCTTTTTTCATAATAGAGTTAAATTCTTTTAAATCTTCAATCTGTTTTTTCTGAATTTTTTCATTTAATAACAAATTATTTAATTCATAAATCAAATTTTCTTTTGTATATCTATCTTGCAATAGCTCTTTTGAAGACTCTTTTCCTAAAATGAGATTCACTAACGAAACAAATTGTACCTTGACCATTTTTGATACAAAAAACCATGTAAATTTATCCATCTTGTAAATAACAATAGTTGGGGTAACAGTTAAACCTAATTCTAAAACAACTGTTCCAGAAGCAGCACACGCAAAATCTGCATTTTTAAATAATGAATATTTTTCATTATCATTTGTAATTATTTCAATATCAGGAAAATAAACCTTCATTTGATTTAATTGTTTTTGCCCTGCTGCAATTAGAATGTTTAGTTTAAAATCTTGTTCTTTCAAATATTTTATTGTTTGAGACATTATCGGGGAATGTCTATCAATCTCACCCTTACGACTTCCTGGTAAAAAAATAATAGTTTTACTATCATGTGAATTATATTTTTTCTTAAAATTTGTGTCATCTATTTTTTTAATCGTTTCAATGAACGGATGCCCAATATAAGTAGTTTTCAATCCATATTTTTTGAAAAAATCAACCTCGAAAGGAATAACTGACAATAGATGATCAAAGTATTTTGACATTTTCTTTGCCCTGCTTTGCCGCCAAGCCCATACAGTTGGAGCAACATAACAAACTATAGGAACATCAGGTAAATGTCTTTTTACCTTTTTTGCAACTCTATGATTAAAGTCGGGACTATCAATAAGAATTATGATGTTAGGTTTTTTTTGAATGATATCATTTACAACATCATTAATTTTATGAATTAAGAAAAATAATTTTTTTAAAACAGGAAAAATACCAAAAATAGAAATATCACTCATTTCAAACAGTGAAATAAAGTTATTTGATTGCATTTTTTCTCCCCCAACACCATTAAATATCGGAGAATTAAGTTTTTTTTGTAATGCTTTAATTAGCTTGTCACCCAATATATCCCCGGATGGCTCACCAGCAACTATATAAATTTTTTGGCTATTAAGTTTTTCCATTACTTATTCCAAAGATAAAAATATTATTCTCATTAGCAAATTCAATAACTTTTTCTTTTTCTGATATAAAGGAAGACTTTTCCTCAAGCGCTATTCCGGAAAGTCCTATTTCCTTTATAAGCTCAATAGTTTTCATTCCTATTGCTGGTAAATCAACCCTTCTATCTTGAATAGGTTTGGCTAATTTTAC
Organism: Alphaproteobacteria bacterium; assembly: GCA_045565415.1. Classification (GTDB taxonomy): domain Bacteria; phylum Pseudomonadota; class Alphaproteobacteria; order MED-G09; family MED-G09; genus AG-430-B22. The sequence continues at coordinate 48,787 of JBJLFK010000001.1, forward strand.
AAGAACACCTTCATTTTTAAATCTTATTTTTCTTAAAATTATATCTTTTAACATCTTATCGGTCCCTAAAACATCTTCAGAGGCTATAATTTTTCCATTTGCTACAACGCAAGCTTGACCGATATCCTTAGAACCGATGTTTTTACATCTTTCAATCGCTATATTTATATCGTTTCTTGTTTTATCCTCTATTTTTTGACCAGCAAGCAAGCCTTCAGCCATAAGTAAATGCGATATATATTTATCTGCTCCAATAATTTTAAAATTATTATCAATTTCAAGAAAATTAATAAGAGTTTTTAAAATAGAAGCATCCCCTTTGACTGGCAGCATAAGAAGTTTGATAAAAAGTTTTAAACCACCAAAATCAGGATTCAAAAACCAGACATTGGGTTTTTTAACTCCCCCAATTATTATTAATTCTTCACAATGATTTTCTTTTAAGACTTTAATTGCCTTACCTATTTGACCTATTCTTATCCACAAATGAGGATATTGCTCAATATCTTTAGAAGCAGAGCCTTTCAAGCCAATAATAAATACTTTTTTTTCTTGTTGATAAATAGATTTGGCTACTTCAAGAGGAAAATTTCCATCTCCTGCTATCAATCCAACTTTTATAGACATATTCTATATCTCGGCTGGCGAAACATAGGCTCTGCTCGTTTCAACAGTAACAAAATTAGTAATTATTTTAGCTGGATTAGATGAAAATTTTTCGTCTTTAAGTTTATTTATTTTATTTTTAAACTCAAGATCGTTGGCATTAAATAAAATTGAATATACTTTTTTAACTTCATCTATTTCACTTTTTGAAAAATTTCTTCTACGCATTCCAACAAGATTTATACCTTCAAGATTTGCTCTATTACCTACAGCCATACCAAATGGTAATAAATCACGGGTTACTGCGGCTAATCCTCCAATAAATGAATGACAACCTATTCGACTCCATTGATGGACTGCCGCTAAACCACCCAAAATTGCCCAATCACCAACTTCAACATGTCCAGCTAATGTAGCATTATTAGCGAAAACACAATTATTTCCAACTTTACAGTCGTGAGCAATATGGGCGCCCACCATGAATAAATTGTTTTCACCGATCTCGGTAAGCATTCCCCCTTCTTTTGTTCCAGAATGCATTGTTACATGTTCACGAATTTTATTATTAGCGCCTATTATAAGCTTACCCTCCTCACTGTCATATTTTAAATCTTGAGGTTCAGATCCTATAACAGAAAAAGGCCATATTTTTGTGTTTGCACCAATAGTGGTTGATCCTGAAATACTTATGTGAGATATAAGAGTGACATTATCATTAATGGTTATATCGCCATCTATATTGCAATAGGGCCCTATTGAGACATTATCTCCAATTTTTACATTAGCGCTGATAATTGCTGTATCATGAATATTTGTCATTTTTTATCATCATCCAATCTTACAACCATAGCGGCAAAACTTGATTCACAAGCTAGTTGATCTTCAACAAAAGATTTTCCATAAAATTGCCAAACATCTCCTCTACTTTTTTCTTTTTGTACTTCAATTCTAATTTGATCACCTGGAGTTATAGGTTTTCTAAATCTTGCTTTATCAATTTTCATAAGAAAAACTGATAAATTTTCTGAATCTTTATTCTCATTTTCCAAAACAACAAGGCAACTGGCAGCTTGTGCCATAGCTTCGACAATTAAAACTCCTGGCATTATTGGTCTATCAGTAAAATGACCTTGAAAAAAAGGTTCATTAATTGAAACACTCTTAATTGCAACCAAGCTATCTGAATCGTAACTCAGAATTCTATCTACAAGTAAAAATGGGTATCTATGAGGAATTAACTTCATTACCTCTTGAGCTTTTTTTAATGGATCATCAATATTCATTTTTTAACCTATTTTTTAATAATTTTTTTTAAAGCAATTAACTCTTTTTTCCACACATCCATTCTTTTAACTGGCCATCCAGCCCATTTCTGCCCAGGAGGTAAATCTTTAGTGACACCTGTTTTAGCTGCAATTTGTGAACCCTTTCCAATAGTTAAATGGCCAACAGCTCCTGATTTAGCTCCCATAACTACAAAATCCTCTAAAACGGTTGAACCAGCTAAACCAACCATTCCTGTAAGTATACAGTTTTTTCCAATTCTACAATTATGTGCTATATGAACTAAATTATCTAATTTTGTTCCTTCTCCAATAATAGTATTCTCTGAAGTACCTCTATCAATAGTGCAGTTAGCGCCTATTTCAACATCATCATGAATTTCAACTAAGCCCAATTGTGGAATTTTTTGGTGACCCGATGAAGACATAGCAAAACCAAAACCATCTTGTCCAATGCTAGTACCGTTATGAATCTTAACATTGTCACCAATATATGAATGAGTGATTGAAACATTAGAACCAATATAGCAATCTTTTCCTATTTTAACATTGGCTCCAATAACAGAGTTTGAGCCAATAAAAGTGTTATCACCAATTACTGCATTTTTACCAACTACAGCTCCAAACTCAATTATAACATCTCTACCTAAAATAATGTCATCAGGAGTATCATTAGTAATATTATTTTTTTGTCCTGTAAGAAGATTAACATTTAATTCTTTTGGATAAAATTTTTGTGATATTAAAGCAAATCCCATATATGGATCATCACATAATATTAAAGGCATATCTTTTGGAGCAAAATCAACATTAAGTTCACTTATTACACAAGCTCCAGCTGAAGAGTTTTTTAACTCTTCCTTTAAGGCAAGGTTAGAAAAAAAAGTTATTTCGCTGTCCTTTGCATTATTTAATGATGAAATATCGTCTATTAGAATTTCAGAATTCTCTATAGAATTTAATTTACCATTAATATGATCTGATAAAATTTTTAGCTTATAAGGGCCAGTTTTTTCAAAAAAACTCTTTTCACTCATAAGTAATAGTTTTAATCCTGATCAACAGTAACATCTATCTTTGGAAGTCTTTTATTTAATTTTTTAATAACTTCTGCAGATACATCTAATTTAGGGTCAGCGAATAATAAGGATTGCCTCTCAAGAAGCATTTTAGCGCCCTTTTCATTAACAATTTCAGTTAAAATTGGACTAATTACTGAGTCAATAGAATTTGAGGCCCTTTGAATGGCTTGCTGAATTTTTTGAAGCCTAACATTTAATTCATTTTGTTTTTCTTCGGCTTCTTTTCTTAATTCATCAGCCCTTTCCTGAAATACATCTGGAGACAGAAGAGTTCTTTCATCTTCAAGCTTTTTTCCTTTATCTTGAAGAGATTTAGTTATTTCATCTCTAAGCTTAATAATCTCACTATTTAGCTCTTCACTTTGTTCTCTAAGAGAGGAACCCGCTTTAGATTGCCCAACAATATACTGTAGATTAATAAAAAGTATATCTTCTGAAGCTGATAGTTTTTCACTAAAACTCAATAAGAATACTGCTGATAAAGCTATAATAAAATATTTTTTCATAATGTCTCCTCCAGATAATTACGAATTGCAAGATAACTATAGAATTTCCTTAAATCAATCATTAAAAATATTCAAATGAATATATGTTACAACAAGTTACTATTCTAAATATTATTAGAATCTTGTTCCACCGCTAAATCTAAAGAATTTAGCATCATCATAGTCTTCACTAACTACAGCTCTTCCAATATCAAAACGAATAGGTCCAAAAGGTGAATTCCAGTTAAGTGTTACACCAACGGTAGCTCTGAAAGTTGCATCATCAACAAATCTAGTACATAAAGTCCCGTAAATTTCATTTAAACCTGCGCTATCATTTCTACATGCTGCATCAACAGCAGAATAATTTTGGTTAAGTAATTCCGATAGATTATAAAATGGACTACTAATATCTCCCATCAACTCTTGGGCTCTATAGGTATTTAAAACTCTATCCTCATCATCGTTTTTTCCTATGATACCAAAATCAGTAAATAGAGCAGTTCTAAGACCAAACTCATCAGGTAAACCCAATGGAACTGTCACCTCAAGTGTACCAATAGCAAAAAACTCTGCTCCTCTAGGGCGATCAGTAATCTTCTCTTTTGGGCCTACTCCAGCTCTATCAAATCCTCTAAAAGTATTTCCACCTTTAAAAAATCTGTCGTTAATTCTTAAATCATTACTACCATAATTATATATATAACCTGCATTTGCTCCTGCGCTTAAAACCCAATCACGAGCTATTTCATAATAATATCTTCCTCCAAGGCTTGATCTAATGTATTCAGAATCACCACCTAGGCCTGCAATATCTTGGCCAAAAGAAAATGTCCATCCACGAGTTGTATCAATTGGATCATCTCTTGTATCAATAACATAACTATATCCAATTTCCGATTTGTTGGCATTATAGTCATCAGCTAAATTATAACCACTTTGGAAAAAATAACTTGAGATCTCCTCTTTTAAGTATCTATAAAATACCGAAAGACTTGCATATTCAGCCATAGGCCAAACAGCTCTTATTGATGCACCTGATTGAGTAGACCGATAAGATGAATATCTTCTGTAATCATTATCAATATGAAAAATATCAAAACCAGCAGTTAGTCTTCTGCCTAAAAAATAAGGTTGAGTAAAACCTATTTCAAATTGTTTTCTTCTTTCTGATGTAGATATGTTCAAACGAACTGACTGACCTCTGCCCAATAAATTTCTTTCTGAAATTCCTATTTCTAATAATAAGCTTTCGGCTGAGGAAAAGCCTGCTCCTAGACTTAACTCACCTGTAGGTTGTTCTTCAACCTCAAAATCAACAATCATCCTGTCTTCTTCAGTACCAGGCCTGATGGATGTTTCAACCTCTCTAAAATAACCTAGGGATTTTATCTTAGTTTCTGATCTATCAATTAAAACTTTATTATATGAATCTCCTTCAGAAACCCTTAACTCACGTCTTATCACCTCGTCCCTAGTTCTTGTGTTTTCATTGATATTAATCTTTTCAATATAAACTCTTGGCCCTTCATCAATAGAGTAGACAATGTCAACAATGCCTTCTTCTCTCTTTCTTCTAACTCTAGGCCTTACCTCAGCAGAAGCATAACCCTCTTCTCCAACAGCTAAAGTTAATGCATCTACTGTAATATCAATATCTGTAGCTTTGTACTGATTACCTTTTCTATGCTCAATAAGATACAACAGTTCATCTGTATCCATATTTTCAAGAGAACTCTCAATAGAAGATTCTCCGAATTCATAAACCTGACCTTCATCTAAAACAAATGTTATTACAAAGTTATTGCCATCTTTAGTTAACTCAGCAACAGCAGATACAACTTGAAAGTCAGCATAACCCTCATCTAAATAAAATTTTCTAATTTGCTCTCTATCATAAGCTAATTTATCTGGATCATATGAATCATCTGAAGAGAAAAAAACGCCACCATTTTGACTCTTTTGTTACTAATTGACTTTTTAATTTTCTGTCACGGAAACTTCTATTTCCTAGAAAGTTAATTGAAGAAACGCCTGTAGTTGGACCTTCAATTATTTCAAAAATAAGATCAATCCTATTTTGAGGTTGCCTAATAACCTTAGGCTCAATAAAGGCAGAAAATCTTCCTGATCTTCTATATAGCTCTATTAATCTTTGAACATCAGCTTGTACCTTTGATCTGGTATAAACAGATCTTGGGCCTAATTCAATCTCCTCTTCAAATTTATCATCTTTAAGGGCGCTATTCCCCTCAAAATCAATACGATTAATTATTGGATTCTCAATAACAAAAACTATTAAACCTGAATTCTCATATCTGATAGCAACATCAGCAAATAATCCTGTGTTGAAAAGAATCTTTAAAGATCTATCTACCTCCGCATCATCATAAAGGTCACCAGGTTTCACGGTCATATAGGACTTTATTGTATCTGATTCAATTCTTTGAGATCCTCTGACCTCAATAAACATAATTCTCTCATATATTTGTGATGATTGAATGGATTGATTATTAGTCGTTTCCTGAGCGTATATTATTGATGAAAATACAGAAAACAAAAGTAAAGATTTTATAAATACTGCCAGATTGTATTTAAACATATCGATCCTTCTTTTCTTATACAAAAATTTTATAATCGACTTATATCAAGAAAAGTAACAAATATCATCAAAGCAATTAAAAGACTCATTCCAATTTGCATGCCTATTTCTTGTGTTTTCTGACTAAGAGGCTTTCCTCTCAGAACTTCAAAGGAATAATAGAGTAAATGCCCTCCATCTAATACCGGGATAGGTAAAAGATTAATTATTCCTAAATTTACTGAAATAGCTGCAATTAAGGCTAATAATGGTATAATGCCATAATTAGATATTTCACCAGAAATTTGTATAATTTTTATTGGCCCGCCCATTTGATCAATGGATTCTCTACCTGCAATTAACTTTCCTAGATAACTTAAAATTTTTGTAGAAAGATTGTATGTCTCATATGTTCCACGATAAATAGAGGAAATAAAGCCATATTTTTTTAACTCAATGTGCTCAGGTTTTTGGCTACCAATTACTCCAATTCTAGCGCTTGAATAGTTATTCCCAAATCTATCCTTAGCAGAAATAACCTCGGGCGTTAAAAATATTTTTTTCTCTATTCCATCTCTTAAAATTGTTAATTCGATTTCATTTTTAGGATTTTCAAGCACATAATCTCTTAAGTTATTAAAATATAAAATTTCTTTATTATCGGCATAAATAATTTCATCGCCTGCTTCCAATCCTGAGTTATAAGCTGGAGATTCATCAACAATTTGACCTACATATGGCTGAACAAGGCTCTCACCTCGAAAAAAGAAAATAATTGAAAAAATAAAAATTGCTAAAATAAAGTTAAATAATGGTCCTGCAGCAGTAGTTGCAATTTTTTTCCAAACTGATTTATTGTGAAAATTCATATCATCTTTGATATTTTCAGATACTTCTGATTTTTTTCCGGAGGGGTCTTCGTCACCGCAAAATTTTACATAACCACCAATTGGAAGAATAGCTATTCTCCATAGAGTTCCAGATTTATCTTTTTTTCCCCAAACCTGTTTTCCCATTCCAATTGAAAATGTTTCAACACCAATACCACACCATCTTCCAACAGAGTAATGACCTAATTCATGAATAAAAACGACAACAGTTATTAATAGCGCAAAAGCCAAAAAATACTGTATGGCGGTTGGTAAGTAATTAATTATTAATTGAATTATATCCATTTAAATTCTTAATTTAATAAGTTCCTCTGTTTTTTGTCTTGTTAGGCTGTCTAAATATAAAATATTATCAATATTATCTCTATAATTTATAGCTTCATTTCCTAATAGTTTCGAAACATATTCTATAGATTCTTCAACTACAACCAAAATATCTATGAATCTAATCTTTTTATCAAGAAAAGCTTTTACAGCAACTTCATTGGAAGAATTAAGAATTATACATTTTTCTTTATCATCACCTTTTAAAACTGATCTAACAAGCTTTAAAGCTTGGTATTCTTCTTCATTAACTGCTTCAAATGATAGGTTGTTTAGTGATTCAACATTCATTTTTTGACTTTTATTATTATAGTTATTTGGATAGAAAATACCGTATTTTAGAGGATGAGTCATATCTGGATATCCAAAAGCAGCCAAAAAAGTGTTATCTTCAAATGAAACTATTCCGTGAGCTATTGACTGTCTATGAATAACAACTTTGATTTTATTTTCATCTAAATTAAACAAATGTTTTGCTTCAATTATTTCTAAGCCTTTATTCATTAAAGTAGCTGAATCTACTGATATTTTCTTTCCCATGACCCAATTTGGATTTTTAATAGCATCATCAACTTTAACTTTTAAAAGCTCATCATTAGAATACTTATAAAAAGGACCTCCCGAAGCTGTAAGATATATATCCTTTACAACATTATTCGTATTTTCAAGAATTTGAAAAATAGCGCTATGTTCGCTATCTAAAGGTAAAATTTGAGTTTTATATTTATTTGCTTCATTCATTATTAAAGTTCCGGCTGAAACAAAGCACTCTTTATTTGCAATACAAACTTTTTTAGAGCTTTTAATAGACTCAAGTAAAGGAGGAAGACCTGCTAACCCCACTATTCCTGCTATAACTATATCTACGCTAACTTTTGCACATTCTAGTAGACCATCATCACCAATATAGTATTCTACTTCATCATAATTAATTTTGTTTTTCACTTGTTCTAAATCAGACTCATTGGCAAAACATATAGCTTCAGCATTAAATTCATTTGCCAATGAAGCAAGATCATCAATATTTTTATATCCTGTTAAAATTTTTACATCAAATATTTCTTTATTTTCTCTTAAAATATTAAGAGTTGTCATGCCAACTGATCCTGTAGAGCCAAATATAGATATTGTTTTTTTTGTCATAATATTATCCTAAAATAATTTTGATAGGATTATCTAATTGACCCATTACGATTGTCATAGGCAATAGAATAAAGAAAACACTTATAATGCTATCTGCTCTGTCAAAAAGTCCTCCATGACCAGGTAAAATAACTCCTGAATCTTTAAGGTTTGTTTTTCTTTTAAGATAAGAAATTAATAGATCACCGGTAACTGAAAAAACTACGATAATTAGACCAATTAAAATGAAAGTAATTGGCTGATGAAGTGAATAAATCAGAGATAGCATTGAAAACCATAGGGTGCCTAAAGTTATTGATGCAATAAAACCAGAATAAGTTTTTTTGGGAGATATCTTTTTGAAAATTTTTGGTCCAGAAAAATATTTCCCAAATACATAACCAGAAGTATCAGAAATCATAATAGTTGAAATAATTAATAGTATCATAAGTAATCCATTTTCAAAATTCCTTATATATTCTAAAAAACAGAAGCTAGTTAAGACATATATGAAACCGAAGCAAGACCAAAAAGCAGAAATACTAAAGTAAGCAGAAAAAGATGAAATTATTATTGATCCAGATATTATAAATAATAAATCTAAAGCCGAATAACCATCAGTAAAATAAACAAAAGATGAAAAAACTAAAGCAATAAGGCCTCTAATAATCCACTGAGCTTGAGAGATAATTCTCATCCATTCGAAGAAAAGAATAGCCGAAAGAAAAAAAATAAATATTTTTAAATGAAAATGACCAAGATAAAGCGCTAGAAAGCTAAAAAAAGCTAATCCAGCTGCTGTAAAAGACCTTATTTTAAAATCTGAAAACATTTATCTATACTCATTAAGGACATTTCCAAATCTTCTTGATCTACTTTTATAATCACTAATTGCAATATCTAACTTATTTTTATCAAAATCTGGCCATAAACATTCTTCGAAATAGACTTCTGAATAAGATAATTGCCATAATAGGAAGTTAGATATTCTTTTTTCTGAACCAGTTCTAATAATTAAATCTGGGTCAGGCACACCCGCAGAATATAAATTGTTCTCAAAAATTTTATTGTCAATCTTATTTGGATCGATCTCACCTTTAGAGGAAGCAATAGCAATTTTTTTTGTAGCATTTATAATTTCTTGTCTCCCACTATAATTAAAAGCTATCTGAAGATACAAACCAGTATTATTAACAGTAAGTGATTCCGCTCCCTTAATTAGATCAACAATATCTTTCGGAATCTCACTTCTACTTCCTATTACTCTTATTCTAACATTATTATTATGTAATTCAGATAGATCATTTGAAATGAACTTTCTTAATAACTGCATTAATTTTGATGTTTCTTCTTTCGGCCTCTTCCAATTATCAATTGAAAAAGTAAATAAGGTTAAATAATCTAATTTTGAATATTTCAGATCACGAAGTAATTTTCTTAGTGTTCTTAATCCCTGAGCATGGCCCTCGTATCTAGGCAATCCTCGAGATTTAGCCCACCTTCCATTACCATCCATGATTAAAGCAATATGTGTAATTTGTTTTTCTATTTCATTTTTAGAGGAATGATTTATCATAAAACTTAAACTTGTCGAATTTCATTTTCTTTTTGAGACAACATTTCATCTATTTTCTTTATATAGTCATCTGTAAGTTCTTGGACCTCAATAGATAAATCAACAGCTCTATCTTTTCCTATAGTTCCATCTTTTTCAATTTTTTTTATTTCATCCATTCCATCTCTTCTAACATTTCGTATTGCTACACGAGATTGCTCTGCATATTTACCCGCAATCTTAGAGAGCTCTTCTCTCCTTTCTTCGTTAAGTTCGGGTATTGGGATCCTTATTAATTCTCCATCAGTCTGTGGATTTAATCCTAGACCAGATTCATGAATAGCTTTTTCAACTGCTATGACTAATCCTTTATCCCAAACTTGAACTGATATCATTCTTGCTTCTGGTACAGAAATACTACCTACTTGATCAATGGGCATTTTTTGTCCATACGCATCAACTAAAATACCATCAACCATATTAGTTGATGCTCTTCCAGTTCTTAAGCCAGCTAAATCGCCATTAAATGAATTAATGGCACCATCCATTCTTTTAACTAGATCATCTTTATTTATTTCGTTCATTACTACCCCTCAACTACTGAACAACTACCTTTACCTTTTAAGATATTCAAAAAACCATTATTTTCTTTAATGGAAAAAACTATTATCGGTATATTATTCTCCCTTGCAAGAGAAACAGCTGAAGAGTCCAATACTCGCAAATTTTTTGATAAAACCTCACCGTAAGTTATTTTTTTAAATTTAATTGCTTCACTGTATTTAATGGGGTCTTTATTATATATGCCATCAACCTTTGTTCCTTTGAAAATTGCATCACACTCCATTTCGCTAGCTCTAAGTGCAGCAGCTGTATCTGTTGTAAAATATGGATTTCCTGTACCTGCAGCAAATATAACAATTCTATTCTTTTCCATATGCCTAATGGCTCTTCTTCTTGTATAAGTTTCGCAAACTTCAGTCATTGAAATCGCTGATTGAATCCTTGTTTGAAAACCTAACCTTTCAAGAGAGTTCTGCATTGCTAATGAATTCATTACAGTGGCTAACATACCCATATAGTCAGCGCTAGTTCTATCCATTCCAGCTGCAGCTCCGGATAACCCTCTAAAAATATTACCAGCTCCAATGACTAGGCAGACTTCTATTCCTAACTTACAAACTTGTGAAATTTCTTTAGCTACTCTATCTACGGTAGAAACATCTATCCCATATGAACCAACACCCATTAAAGATTCTCCAGATATCTTTAGAAGAACTCTTTTTAATTTAGTTGCATTCATTAAGACTCCATTTTATTTGTCAAACTATGATATAAGTGAATCGACTTCATTTGCAAAATCTTCACTCTTTTTTTCAATTCCTTCGCCAAGGCCCATTCTAACAAACTCAGCAATTTTAACAGGTTTATCTAGAGAATTAAGAATATCTGAAATTTTACTCTCGCCATCAACAACAAAAATTTGCTCAAGAAGAACACTTTCCTGATAATATTTTTTTAATCTTCCCTCAGTCATTTTTTCAATTATTTCTTCAGGTTTACCAGTTGATCTAGCTTCTTCTGCTAAAATATTTTTTTCTCTCTCAAGTAAATCTAAAGGTATGTCCTCAACACTAATTGAAATTGGATTTGTTGCAGCAATATGCATAGCTATTTTTTTTCCTAAATCTTCTAAATGATTATTATCTGCTTCAGACTCTAGAGCAACTAAAACGCCAATTTTTCCCATACCTTCTGTAACCTGATTATGAATATATGATGAGATTACTCCATTTGTAACAGAAATTTTATCAATTCTTCTTAAATTAATATTTTCACCAATAGACGCAATCATCTCCGTTATATAATCTTTTACCTTAATATCTTTATCTTCTAATTCTTTTTCTAGAAGATCTTCAAGATTATTACTTTTTGTCGATAAAATAGATAACTTCTTCACTATATTTTGGAAATCTTCATTCATAGCAACAAAATCCGTTTCGGAATTAACTTCAATTATTGAAGCAATATTATCAATTTTTTCAACTGCTATTAATCCTTCAGAAGCTATACGACCCTCTTTC
>JBJLFK010000002.1:0-18489 GCA_045565415.1 Alphaproteobacteria bacterium
TTCGCGATAATTAATTAATAAGGTTTATAATTAGCTATAAATTTTCAATAAAGGCAAGATAAGCAATGACAAATTTTGAACAACCAAAATCGACAGGTTTACTTCGATCTCTTCTTCTTTTGGTTTTAATTCTTTTCGGTTTCTGGGTTCTCAATGACCAAGGGTTGGTAGCTATTGTTTTAGAGGGCGATAAAAGCCATATATCTAAAGCAATATTAATTCTTTGGGTAATAGTATCAGTCTATTGGATTTATATTTCTCGAAACATTTATTTAGAAAAATCCATTCTTGCTAATAACATTAAATCAAAAAAAATTTTATCTATTAATAAATATATAAATTCGCTTAATAAGGGAGAAGACAAAGAGTTATTGTTAAAAATTTTTGAGGCAGAATATGCAAAAAAACTTAGCTATGGATGGATGGCTGCGGACATATCTTTAAAATTAGGTTTATTGGGAACAGTAATTGGTTTTATTCTAATGCTACAACCCATCTCAGAACTTAACAATACAAGTCCAGAAGGATTAAAATTAGCATTATCTGCGATGAGCTCTGGTATGGCTGTAGCTTTATACACAACATTAACTGGTTTAATTTCAAGTATCCTTATTCGGCTTGAATTTCAAATAGCATCTGCAAATGTTGCAACACTAATTAACGAATTATCTTTTTATATGGAAGAATAACTTGAGAGATAAAGTAATTTTTAATGATGATAGTAGTGGAGACGCATTTACTGATTTATTATTTAATGCGCTTTTGGGTTTTGCTTTTATGTTTTTTATTTCATTTGCTCTAATACAAAAACCTTTAGAAGATGGAAATATTGAGTCAAAAGCAGAATTTATAATTTCGGTTGAATGGGATGATTATCATCCTGATGATGTTGATTTAATAGTTGAAGATCCAAAAGGTAATGTTGTTTATTTTCAAAACAAAGAAGACGGATTAATGCATCTTGATAGAGATGATAGAGGCACTCTTGCCGATAGAATAACGATTGACGGAAAAAATATTGAAAACCCCACAAATAAAGAAATTGTAACAATTAGAGGTATTATGGGCGGTGAATATATTGTGAATCTATTACATTATAAGGCAAATTTTGTAGTTCCATTAAAAACTAAGGTTAAAATTGAAAAAATTAACCCAAGAGTCCAAACTATATATTTTGGAGATCACTTTTTGACAAAAACAGGACATGAATTGACTGCCGTGCGCCTTTTTCTTGATGATAAAGGTAATGTTGAAGATTTAAGCTTCATAGAAAAACTTTTAATTACTAAAAGCGGAATCCTTAAATAATGAATCCGGATTCAATTACAGTAGCTGTTCTTTTTGCTCTATCTTTTTCATTCTTGTTGCTGTTTGTTTTTTATACTCGTTTCTCTATAACCTTTAAATTGTGTTTAATTTTTATTGCATTTTTCTTATTTATTCTATCTTACAACTTGATAGATCAAATGCTTGGTAAACCAAGAATAACAAAATTAAAGTTTGTTGAAGGAGATAGATTTATTTATATAGCTCATGATTGTATTGAACCAAATAAGATTGAAAATACATTAGGTAAAATGTTCGTCATTTATCGAAAAGAAGAGGGTGATAACTTTAATGTTGTCCCTGAGATTAGTGAATTTTCTTATGATAGAAGATATTGTGAAGCGTTTTCAGATGCAGAGAAATACCAAATTTATAAATTTGAAAAAGTAGACACTGAAGAATTAGATGATTTAAATGAAACCGGTCTCGAGGAAAAACTTAAAGAGGGAAATAAATATTATTCTGTTGATGATGAATGGATGCTCGAGTTAATAGATCCACCAATAACAAGATTACCTTCTAAAGATTAGTTTTTATTTAATTGAGCTTTTCTTTCTCTTGTTGCTACATCGACAATGTAAGAGTGAACCTCAAATACATTCTGTTCCGTTAATATATCTGAAAAACCTTTCATACCATTTTCCTCTAGCATTCCATCAAAAACTATTTTTTTGAAATTTTCATGTGTACTTTCACTCATATATCTTAAATCAGAGATAGTTTTTCCATGGACACCACTTCCATGACAAATAGCACAGTAATTTGCATATATATCCAAACCAGCATTTATATTCTCAAGACTAGCATTTAATGTTGGTTGCTGAGGAATTGTCAGATCTCTCTCAGGTAATGCCTCAATTTTAGATTTTCCACCTAACTTAAATGTTAATAGTTTGCCATAATTACCATATTTTATTGATGCGACTTTGCCTTCCCATTCACCAAAATTATCTCCAAGAAAATTACTTGCACCTCCATCACCAGCTAAAATACTAATATATTGTTGTTCATCAATCATATATGTAACTGGAGGTGCCATGATTCCTATCCATGTATTTCTTGACCATAGTAATTCACCATTTTCTGCGTTATAAGCTTCAAAAAAACCTGAACCATTACCCTGAAAAACTAAATTTCCTGCAGTTGTAAGAGGGCCTCCATTCCAAAATTGTTCATGTTTTACTCTCCATTTAGTTTCACCAGTTAAAGGATCAAAGGCAATAAGCTCACCTGTGATAGGAGGAATACTCTCGCCATCAGACATATCTGGAACTGTTTGGAATAAATTAAATTCAGTGCCAGTATTTATTGTTCCAGGTTGCATTTTAAATAAGCCAGTTTCTGCAAATGAATCTTTTACTTTATGAACTGCTGCAATTTCCATAATTGGTATGAAAACTATTTTTTGTTTTGGGTCGTAAGACATTGCTTGCCAGCCATGACCTCCATAAGTTCCAGGTAACATCCAAACTGCTTTTTCATAGTAGTCTTTGTCAGGATTAAGAACAGGCCTTCCTGTTTCTAGATCAACATGGCTAGCCCAATTTGTCCTTACGTAGTTATTAGCCCTGAGAAGTTCACCATTTTTTCTATCCAAAACATAAAAGAAACCATTTTTTGGCGCTTGCATTAAGACTTTTTTGTTTATGCCATCAATCTCAAGATCAGCCAGCATAATATCTTGGGTAGCTGTATAATCCCACCTTTCCTCAGGTGTTGTTTGATAATACCAATTCATTTTACCAGTATCAGCATCTAATGCGACAATCGAAGAAAGGAATAAATTGTCACCACCCTCAGGAGATCTTATTTGTTGATTCCAGGGAGAGCCGTTACCTGTCCCAATATATAGTTGATTAAATTCGGGATCATAGACTATTGAATTCCATACAGTTCCACCACCACCCATTGTCCACCATTGCCCTGTCCAAGTTTTAGCTGCCATTTCTAGTTCAGGGTGCTCGAATGGTAATGATGGATCGCCAGGAACAGTAAAAAAGCGCCATTCCAAACTACCATCATTTATATTGTAAGCTGATACATAACCTCTAACTCCGCCCATATCAGCACCGCCATTTCCAATATAAACCAAACCATTTGCTACCCTTGGTGCGCCAGTAATAGTGTAATCTTTATCCGTATCAATGAGTGTATTTATTTCCCAAAATAGCTCTCCTGTTTTTGCATCTAAACTAATAAGGCGCCCATCAATAGTTCCAAAATATACTTTACCTTTCCATACAGCGACACCTCTATTAACAACATCACAGCAGACTTTACGCGCCCAACTTCTTGGAACATTTGGATCATAAACCCATAATTCTTCACCAGTTCTAGCATCAACTGCATGAACAACACTCCAGGTGCTGGACACAAACATTATTCCATTATCTACTATAGGTGTTGCTTCGAGTCCTCGAGTTGTGCCCATATCTAATGACCACTCCAATTCCAAGTTTTTGACTGTTTCAGTATTTATTTTATTAAGTGGAGAGTAACGTTGCTCATGATAATTTCTACCATGTGAAAGCCAATTCTGAGGTTCAGTATTAGAATTAATTATCCTTTGAGTATTGATATTTCCGTATAGTTCATCTTTTTTAAGTGATATTTCTTTATTGATGTTAATTTCTTTAACAACATTTTTTTCAGCAGTTAAAACAATCTTATATAAAACAAGTAAACATAAGGTTAGTATTGCAATAATATTTATTGCAGTAGCTGATCCTTTTCCTAAACTTGGATGTCCCATAATAAACCTCTAAAATTTTCTAATTATTTTGCTCTAATTGAATTTGTCTATCTGTTGAAGCTGTTTTTACAATGTAATGATAAATACTTTCAACATCATTTTCTGATAAAACATCAGAAAAAGATGACATACCATTTTCACTTAAAATTCCTTCATAAACTATTTCCTTAAATAATTCATGACTATCGTTATTCATCATGCGTAAATCCGGTAGAGCTGGTCCTGCTCTTACAGCTGTACCATGACAAAAAGCACAATATTCTCCATAGAGCTCAGTTCCTCTTGAAATTTGAAATTCAGTTGATTGCAAAAGTGGTTGCTCAGGTATTATCTTTTCTAATAAATCTAATCTCGGTAAAGTTAGTTCACCATTTAATTTAAATGCTAATAATCTACCAGCATTTCCATATTTTAATGATGCTAAATGCTCAGCATGAAAACCTAGGGTATCTCCACCATGATTATTCCCTCCACCAGTTCCAGCTAAAATAGCAATATATTGTTCTCCATCTATCATAAAGGTTATTGGAGGAGCTAACATGCTTGTCTGAATATCTTTTGACCACAACAACTCACCTGAAAAAGAGTCATATGCGTTAAGAGTACCCATTCCATTACCTTGAAATGTAATACCGGATTTTGTTGACATAGTACCGCCATTCCAATGTTGAGGGTATATGACCTCCCATTTGGTTTCACCACTTATTGGATCAAATGCCTGTAAGGAACCAGTAGGAATAGGTACATCAGGAGTTGTTAAGGCTAAATCTAGATACTTTCCTAATTCAACACCTGTATTCCATGAATTTGGTTTGTATTTTAGTTTTCCTGTTTTCTGCCATTCTTCAGTCATTTTATATATAGTTGGTGCAATTTGAGTAGGGATATAAACTAACCCCAGATCAGGATCAAATGACATAGCTTGCCAGTTATGACCACCTAAAGCCCCAGGCAATATCCATTGTTTTTCTTCTAGATAATCTTTATCTTTATTTTCTATAGGTCTTCCAGTTTCCATATCAACATGAGTTGCCCAATTTACTTCTGCATATTTGTGCGCCCTTAAGAGCTCACCATTTTTTCTATCCAAAACATAAAAGAAACCATTTTTTGGAGCCTGCATAATAACTTTTCTTTTGTCACCATCAATCTCAATTTCGGCTAACATCATATCCTGTACTGCCGTATAATCCCAATTATCCCCTGGTGTAGTTTGATAGTGCCAATTCATCTTTCCGGTATCTGCATCTAAGGCAATCATTGATGATAAAAATAAATTATCTCCACCGCCAGGTGATCTTATTACTCTTGTCCAAGGCGTGCCGTTACCTACACCTATATATACTTGATTAAATTCAGGGTCATACACTATTGAATTCCAAACGGTACCCCCGCCTCCAATTTTCCACCATTCACCACCTTTCCAGGTTTCAGCAGCAAGTTCCATTTCTGGATGTTCGAAGGGTAAGGAAGGATCGCCAGGTACGGTATAAAATCTCCAAGCCAATTTACCTGTGTCAACATCAAAAGCTGATACATAGCCTCTTACCCCATATTCCGCGCCACCATTACCAATAAAAATTAAATTATTGGCAATTCTTGGAGCACCAGTAATAGTGTAATCTCTTGCTCTATCTATAAGGGTGTCTATTTCCCATACTAGTTCGCCAGTCTTAGCATCTAACTTTATTAATCTGCCATCAAGTGTTGCAGAGTATACATAGCCTTTCCAAACTGCTGCTCCTCTGTTAACAACATCACAACAGGCTTTTCTACCCCAATCTTTTGGAACTTCGGGATCATAGTACCAAACTTCATTACCTGTCTTTGCATCTACCGCATAAACAATACTCCATTCACTTGTTAGAAACATAATGCCGTCAACAACTATTGGTGTTGATTCAAGAGCTCTAGTGCTGCTCATATCAAATGACCAAGCTAATTCAAGATTGTCTATATTGTTTTTATTTATCTGAACTAAAGGAGAGTATCGTTGCTCTTCGTAATTTCTTCCATGCGATAACCATGAACCAGGTTCATTATCTGCATTTATTATTCTTTCCTGATTAATGTTTGCAAATATAGGATTTGCTATATCTGATTTAATAATTTCATCTTTTTTATTTTCTAATTCTTTATTGCCTGTGTTTGTTTGTGTAAATATATAACCCCCAGCGATTACTATAATAAAGATATAAAGATAATTTCTAAATTTCATAAGTTACTCCAAATTTATAAAAATATTATAGGACTTAAAAATTTGTTGCAATAAATTCTGGATTTAAAAATCTTTATCAATTTTTCCATATAGAAAATTATCACCATTAAGTTTTTTTAAAGACCCACCTGCACCATTTAGTATAGCATGACCTGCTGCAGTATCCCATTCACATGTAGGACCAAGTCTTGGATAAATATCTGCAGTACCATTTGCTATAAGACAAAACTTAAGAGAGGATCCGCATATTATTTTGTCTTTGATTTTATAATTTTTCAAATAGTTGTCATTTTTTTTACTATTATGTGACCGACTAGTAGTTGAAATGAGATATTTTTTTTTATTAGAAACATGTATTTGTTTTGAATTTTCTAATCTCACATCATTTTCATTATGATTTATGTTTAATTGATATGACTTTTTCTCATTACTTGTATAATACAACTCTCTTTTTGCTGGTGCATAAATAGCACCGAATTCAGTTTTGTTATTTATAATTAATGCAATATTGACTGTAAATTCGTCATTTTTTTCGATGAATTCTTTTGTTCCATCAAGAGGATCTATAAGAAAATAAATATCACTAATTTTAGTTAAATTTTTACTTTTATAGCTTTCTTCAGAAATACATAATATTTCAGGAAATTTCTTTTCAAGTCTGTCGCAAATTAATTTATCTGATGCTCTGTCAGCTTCTGTAACTGGAGAAAAGTCTTCTTTTTTTTCTGAAACAATCTTATTTGGATAAAACTTCATTATTTCTTCACCTGCAAAAAAAGACAAAGAAACCATTTCATTGATTATATCATTATATTGGGTCATTTTATTAGTTAGTTATATAACATATTTCAAATCAATAAATTATTTATAAATTATTGAATAATTAACCTATAGTGCTTTATAAGGATTTAAAATATTAAGGTTATTATATGTTACCGATTATTGATTTAGATATAAAGGGAAAGCCAGAAGAAACTAAAGTTGTTGTGGCAATGAGTGGAGGAGTGGACTCATCCGTTGCTGCCGCGTTGGTTAAGAACGCAGGATATTCTGTTATTGGAATAACCTTAAAATTATATGACTCAGGATCTTCAGAAGGTAAAAAGGGTAGCTGTTGTGCCGGACAGGATATTCAAGATGCTAGAAAAGTAGCTGCAGATATTGGAATCCCTCATTATGTTTTAAATTATGAGGATATTTTCAAAGAAAAAGTTATTAATAGTTTTTCAGAATCCTATCAAAAAGGTGAAACTCCAATACCGTGTGTCTTATGTAATGAAAAAGTTAAATTTGATGATTTGTTTGAAGCTGCAAAAGGTTTAAATGCTAAGGCTCTTATCACTGGGCATTATATAATATCTCAAGGCTTTGAACATAATCGCCAATTGCATCGCGCAAAAGACTCAGAAAAAGATCAAAGTTATTTTTTATTTAAAACAACAAGAGATCAACTAGAATTTTTAAGGTTTCCTCTTGGGGCTTTTAAAAAATCTGAAATAAGATCTTTTGCAAAGGAAATTGGTTTAACTGTTTCTGATAAGCCAGACAGTCAAGATATATGTTTTGTTCCAGAGGGAAAATATGCTGATATTTTAAAAAAAATTGATCCAAATAACCTCAAGCCAGGTCATTTAAAATCTGTTGATGGAGATATACTTGGTCAACATAAAGGTATAGTCAACTTTACTATTGGGCAAAGAAAAGGTCTAGGAGTTGCAACTGGAGCGCCATTATATGTAATTGATATTAATCCAGATAATCATGATGTAATCCTTGGTTCAAAAGATGATTTAAGAACAAGAGATATTTATGTAAGGGATGTAAATTGGATTGGAGATGATGATATCAGTCAAATAGAAGATAAAAAAATTAAAATAAAAGCAAAAATACGCTCAACCCAAGAGCCAAAGTTAGCTAGTTTGTTTTTCTCAAATAATAAGTTATGTATAAACTTTTACGAAGATGTTGAGGGTGTTTCCCCTGGTCAAGCATGTGTTTTCTATGATGCAAATAATTCATCAAGAGTCCTTGGGGGAGGGTGGATAACTCAATAAGTATTGTTGACATTAATATCTTGAAAGGATTAATGATGTCATCTCATGGCGGGGTAGCTCAGTTGGTTAGAGCAGCGGAATCATAATCCGCGTGTCGGGGGTTCAAATCCCTCCCCCGCTACCATAGGAGATTTAATTGGAAAGAAATATTCAACTTGAAGGTGCAACTAATTTTAGAGATTTGGGTGGTTATGAAGCATCAGAAGGATCTAAAATTCGAAAAGGTCTAATTTATAGATCTGATCATTTATCAAACCTTACTTCATCAGATTTTAATGTCCTTAATAAATTAGGAATAAAAACTGTTTGTGATTTTAGAAGTGATAATGAAATGACAGAGAATCCATCTCCATTCAATCAATCATCTTCCCCAAAGTTACTTCATATACCTATTAAAACACTTGGGACACAGGATCTCCAGGAGTTATCATCTAGGGAAGGCATTACTAGTCAAGAACTCGCAAATGCACTTCAGAGTCATTATATTTTATATGTAAATCAGCATAAAAAAAAATATTCTTCATTTCTTGAAAATATTGCCTTAGGGGAAATACCAATCGTCTTTCATTGCTTTGCAGGTAAAGATAGAACAGGCTTTGCATCTTTGCTTTTACTCGGTTTAATGGGTGTTAAAAAAGATGTAATTATTGAAGATTACTTATTAACTAACAAATATTATAAAGGCCCTACATCAGGAAGTAACTGGAATGATGTCATTTCAGAGAAAATTAAACCTCTTTTTGAAGCAAGAATAGATTATATAAATGCTGCGTTTAATGAAATAGAGAGTAGATATATTAAAATTGATGATTTTGTGATTAAGGAATTGAACATCAATTTAGATATAATTGATAAAATAAAGAATAAGCTACTCGAATAAATTTATTCTTTTACAAAGGTAACTGCATAATATTCTTCACCTTCAAATAAATCTTTTGCGTCATCAACACCTTCAATAATTTGAAATCTTCTTGGGACTATAGTCCCTTCCATTCTATATCCTTTTGCACTCATATTCTTTTTATGGAATTCCATAGCCGCAGGTGTAAAATCTTTTGCTAATACAGTTATTCTTTCGATTTTTTTATCTGAATTATTCATATCAATTATTATACCTCTACTTTATCGCCTGTTCCATAGAAAACGAAACCAGGAACTTCATCGTTATTTTTAAATGCCAAAAAGTTTTTAGACATAAATTCAGCTCTCCTTATATCAGATTCCAATGAATTTGAAGAGTTATGTGGAGACATGATTAAATTTGTTAACTCATGAAAAGGTAGGTTTGATGGCGTTGGATTTTTATTTTCTTTATCAGAATATGGATATACCCACCAAGTATCTATTGCTGCGCCCGCGATTTTTTTATTTTTAAGATAATCATATAAATCATCTTCGTTACAAACATTTCCTCTAGCAATATTAATGAGAAAAGAAGTTTTTTTCATTTTACTAAGTGTTTCCTTATTTATAAGATTGTGTGTTGTCTCATTTAAATCGCAGGCTAGTAAAACATAATCGCTTTCGTTAAGCAGTATATCTATTTCATCAGTTGATCCATGCCAATCAAGGTTTTCGGGAATTTTTTTCTTTATTTTTCTGTTTATTCCCATAACTTTCATTCCTAGGCTTTTTGCTCTTTTTGCACATTCTTGACCAATTAATCCATAACCTATAATACCAAGTGTCTTTCCAAAGATTTCATTATTTATTAATTTTGTATGTGTAAGCCCTGGCCAATTTTCCCAAGAACCATCCCTAAACGATTTATCAACATTAAATAGATCTAACGCTAGAGCTAGCATTGTTCCAATAGTGTATTCGGCCATTGCTATTTCATGTCCTGACGCATTAGTTATCATAACATTTGAAGGGATAAATGATTTATCAAGCCAATCTACTCCCACAAAAGGTATTTGAAGTAATTTTAAGTTTTTTGCTTCTGGAATATATTTGAAGACATTGCCGGTATTCATTGCATCGAAGCCAGTAACAATTATTTCTGCTGATTTATATTTTTCAATAAGAGTATCACTTCCTTCTTCAGGTTTCCAAGTAGAGATCTTCCAGCTTTCATCTAAATTTTTACTGAATATAGATAAATATGGAGTACATTTCTCACCCAATAATAAAACTTCCATTAGTATCTTCCTATGTAATAGTTACACCGCCATCAATCACAAAATTCTGCCCAGTTGTAAAAGCACCAGCATCACTTGCTAGAAAAACTGCTGCTCCAGCTATTTCATCGGGTATACCTATTCTTCTTAGGGGTGCTTTTGAGGTTGTGTTTTCAAGAATTTCAGGATTATCCCAAAGAGCCTTTGCAAAATAGGTTTTTACTAATCCGGGTGAAATACAATTTGCTCTTATATTACTTGGTCCATGTTCAACTGCTATATTTCTTGCTAGTTGCATATCTGCTGCTTTGGATATGCTGTATGCGCCGAGAAGTTCTGACCCTTTTAAACCTCCAACTGACGAAATAATTATTATTACACCATCTTTTTTTTCTATCATTTGAGGCAGTACAAGATTACAAAGCCAATGATTGGATTTTATATTTGCACTTAATATTTTATCGAAAGCATCATCTGGGATATTTAATGATGATCCAAAAAAAGGATTAACAGCTGCATTACAAACAAGTATATCAACTCCTCCAAGTTGTTTATTTGTTTCATTAACTAAGTTTTCTAATTGTTCTTTATGGTTAATATTACAAGGAATAGAAACTGCGCTTTCCGGGTTTTTACTATTTATATCATCTTTTACTTGTTCACATGAGTCCTCTTTCCTACTAGATATAACGACTTTTGCCCCATGACTTGAAAATTGTCTTGCTATAGCTTCACCAATACCTTTTGTTGAACCTGTGATTAGTGCTTTTTTTCCATTTAAATCAAATAAATTCATGAGTCCCTCCTTTTAGTAACTTTAACTTATCAGAGCTTTAAAACTAAATGAACCAATAGTTGACTGAATATGATAGTTACATTAGTGAGTTGCAAATGGAAAATAGTTTTGAAGGATTGCAAGAGGTTAAGAGGTTTTCTGATATTTCATATCAATATGATGCTTTGATATGTGATATTTGGGGGGTAATTCATAATGGGCAAGAGCTATTTCCTGGTATAAATGAATGTCTACTTAATTATAAAGAGCAAAATAATCTTGTTATACTATTATCTAATGCTCCCAGACCATCGTCATATGTTAAAACAGTTTTAGATAACTTTGGTTTTAAGAGTGATTGCTACGATGATATAATCACATCAGGAGATTTAACAAGAAAATCAATTAATGAAAAAATATTTGGTGATAATTGTTATCATATTGGACCTGATAGAGATTTAAATATATTTGAAGGCACAACTGTTAAAAGAGTGGATTTCAATGACTCAGATTTTATTTTTGTTACTGGACTTTTTGATGATGAAAATGAAGATGAAAATGATTATTTAGATCTTTTAAACTCTGCAAAAGAAAGAAATATGACTTTGGTTTGTGCAAATCCTGATCTTTTGGTTCAACGCGGAAAAAAACTAATACCATGTGCTGGGTTAATTTCAAAAACCTACGAAGAAATTGGAGGAAAAGTTGTAAATATCGGAAAACCGTATTCACCAATTTTTAATGAAGCTATTGAAAAGGTAAAAAAAATAAGCCCTTCAAACAATCAAAATATTTTAGTTGTAGGCGATGGATTGGAAACGGACATTAAGGGAGCAAATTTAATTGGCTTGGAGTCTATTTTAGTCCTTGGAGGATTATTTTCTAATAATAGTAAAGATAAAATTTTAGAATCGATAGAAAATAAGGGTATATATCCTAATTTTTTTATAGATGAATTTAATTGGTAAATATTTCTAATGTTAGTTGTAAAAAATGATAACGAAATTATTGAACAAGGAGGGGTTTTTGCATTAGGTAATTTTGATGGAGTACATCTAGGCCATAAAGAAATTATTGAAATTGCTAAAGAAACATCCATTAAAAACTCTTCTTATGCAGGTGTAATCGTATTTGAACCACATCCAAGAAAATTTTTTAGCAATAACTCTGATAATTTTTATTTATCCGATTTAAAAACTAAAGAGTTTTTGTTGAATAGACTTGGTATAGAATGCTTCGTTGTTTTGAATTTTGATAAAAATATGGCTGAAAGAAGCCCAGAAGAATTCATTAATGATATTATAATTGAAGAAATCAAGCCATCAGTAATAATAGTCGGCTATGACTTTCGATTTGGTAAAAATAGGGCTGGTGATATTGAAGACTTAAAAAGAATATGCTCACATAACAATATTATTGTTAAGATTGTAGAGGAACAAAAAAAGGATGAAACTGTTCTTTCTTCATCAAATGTGAGAGATCTTTTAAAGGATGGTGATTTCAAAGCAGCTGAAAAAATGCTTGGCCATAAATGGTTAATAAAAGGAACAGTTGTTTCAGGTGATAAGAGAGGTAGAGAAATTGGTTTTCCAACTGCTAATCTAGAAGTAAATGATTTTTTACAAATAAATTTTGGTGTTTATGCTGTTAAAGTTGAGATAGATGGTACCAGTTACAATGGAGTATCTAACTACGGTATTAGACCAACTTTTGATGGTGAAAGATTGCTTCTTGAGACCCATTTATTTGACTTTTCAAAAGATATTTATGGTAAGGATATAGTAGTTTCGTTTATTGAGTTTATCAGAAACGAAAAAAAATTTAATGGTATTGATTTACTAAAAGAACAAATTGCATTGGACTCTAAAAAAGCAATTAAAATATTGGATAAATAAATGTCAGATGAAAAAAATACTAAGGATTATAGAGATACTCTTCTTTTACCAAAGACAGAACTTCCAATGAAAGCTAAATTATCTGAAAATGAACCTATACTTTTAGATAATTGGGATAAAATTGATACATATGCCTCTATCAGAAAATCTTCTAAAGGTAAGGAAAAATTTATTCTCCACGATGGACCTCCTTATGCAAATGGTAATGTGCATATGGGTACAGCATTAAATAAAATCCTCAAAGATGTAATCGTTAAATCTAAACAAATGACAGGTTTTGATGCAATTTATAGACCAGGATGGGACTGTCATGGTCTTCCTATCGAATGGAAAATTGAAGAACAGTATAGAGAGCAGGGAAAATCAAAAGAAGAAGTACCAATAAATGAATTCAGAAGTGAGTGCAGATTATTTGCAAAGAAATGGATTAATGTTCAAAGAGAAGAATTTAAACGATTAGGTGTATTTGGGGATTGGGAAAACCCTTATACAACAATGGAATTTGAATCCGAAGCTATTATCGTTAGAGAATTTCATAAATTTCTAATGAATGATGATTTGTATTGTGGATCTAAGCCTGTTATGTGGTCAGTTATAGAAAAAACTGCATTAGCTGAGGCTGAAGTAGAGTATAAAGAGCATATATCGCCAACAATCTGGGTTAAATTTCCTTTAATTTCAAAAGAAAAACCATATGAAGAGTCCAGTATTCTTATTTGGACAACTACTCCATGGACAATTCCCGCAAATAGAGCAATTGCCTTTTCATCGAAGTATGAATATGGACTTTATGAGGTCATAGAAATAGAAGAAGGTAGTTTAGCAAAAATTGGGGAAAAAATAATCATTAATAACTCTCTCAAAGAAAACCTAGAAAATGCATCAAAAACAAAAATAAATTTTATTCAAAATGTTGATGAGATTGAAAAATTAGTTTGCCAACATCCTTTTAATTCTCTTGGCTATGATTTTGATATTCCTCTTCTGGAGGGAGAATTTGTTACTGATGAGACTGGAACAGGTTTTGTGCATATTGCACCTAGCCATGGTCAGGATGATTATGATTTAGCATCTAAAAATGGGATTGAGGCTCCTTTCATGATCGATGATGAAGGTATTTATTTGCCAAGTGTAAAAGTCTTTGCTGGAAAGAAAGTATATGAGGATGATGGTTCTTACGGTGATGGCAATGGTGCGGTGATTAGAGAATTAATTAATTGTAATGCCTTATTTGCAAAAGGAAAACTCCGTCATCAATATCCTCATAGTTGGAGATCTAAAGCGCCTTTATTATTTAGGAACACCCCTCAGTGGTTTATTTCTATGGAAAAAAATAATCTTAGAAATAAATCTTTATCTGAGATCGAGAATGTCGAATGGATACCTAAGAGAGGAAAAAATAGAATTAAATCCATGGTTGATAATAGACCAGATTGGGTTGTATCACGCCAAAGGGCATGGGGAGTGCCTCTAGCAATCTTTTTAAACAAAAAAACGGGCGAAATCCTTAAAGATAAAGAAATAAATGAAAAAATATTTAATAATTTTAAAGAAAAAGGTTCAGACTCTTGGTTTGAATTATCTTCAGAAGAAATTTTGGGTGAAAAATATAATTCGGATGAATGGGAAAAAATTGATGATATTTTAGATGTTTGGTTTGACTCAGGGTCTACACAAGCTTTTGTATTAGAGGGAAATCAAGGAATAGGCATTCCTGCAGATTTATACCTTGAGGGATCAGATCAACATCGTGGTTGGTTTCAGTCTTCATTACTTGTTGGTTGTGGAACAAGAGGTAAAGCTCCATTTAAAAAGGTTTTAACTCATGGATTTGTAGTTGATAAAGATGGAAAAAAAGAATCTAAATCACTTGGAAATGTTACAAAACCTGAAGATTTGATTAAACAGTATGGTGCTGATGTTATCAGATTGTGGGTAGTTTCTTCAGACTTTACAGATGATCTAAGAGTTGGCCAGGATATCATGAAAGCAAATGTAGAGTCTTATAGAAAAATTAGAAATACTTTTCGCTTTTTGCTTGGAAACCTTGATAACTTTTCTGAAGATGAAATTGTAGATTATAAGGATATGCCAGAGCTAGAAAGGTATATTCTTCATAAGCTTTGCTTAATAGATAATGAGGTTAGAGAGTCTTATGAAAATTTTGATTTAAAGTCAGTGTTTCAAATATTATTAAATTTTTCAAACCTTGATCTTTCTTCATTTTATTTTGACATAAGAAAAGATTGCTTATATTGCGACAGTCCAAAAAGCAATATCAGAAAATCAACGAGGACTATTCTTGATTTACTTTTTAATTATTTGGTTAGGTGGTTTGCTCCAATTTTATGTTTTACTGCTGAAGAAGTCAGAAAATCTAGATTTCCTGACTTAAATAATTCTATTCATGAAATGCAATTTTTAGATGTTAAAAATGAATGGAATAATTCAGAATTATTTGAGAAATGGGAGAGCATTAGATCAATAAGAAAGGTAGTTACTGGAGCAATTGAGCTTGAAAGAAAAGAAAAAAGAATTGGCTCAAGTCTTGAAGCAAAACCAATACTTTATATTTCAAATGACGATTATGCTGATGCATTAAAAGATATTGATTTACCTGAGATATTTATTACCTCCCAAGCAGAGTTGAGAAATGAAAAAGGTCCTGAAAATGCATTTACTTTGGATGAAATTGATGATGTTGCTGTGATATGTAATATTGCTGAAGGTAATAAATGTAGTAGATCCTGGAAAATTTTGCCAGAAGTAGGGACAGATATAGAATACCCAGATTTAAGTCTTCGTGATGCAAAAGTGATGAGAGAAATTAATGATAAAGGTAATTAAAGAATATCTTATTGTTATAATATCATCTAGTAGCGTCTTTTTAATTGATCTCTTAAGTAAAAATAAAATTATATCAATTTTCAAAGACGGTGTTGTTGAAAAAATTTATGTCAATGAGTATTTGGATTTTATTTTAGTTTTTAATACAGGTATTTCATATGGTCTATTTTCTGGAGGAGGTGATTTTCAGAAATGGATTCTAATTTCACTTTCCATTTTAATTGTAATTTTTCTTTTAAGTTTTATTCGAAATGAATCTTCAATTCTTTCAAAGCTAAGTATATCCTTCATAATCGGAGGTGCCTTAGGAAATGTATTAGATAGATTTATATATGGTGCAGTAGTAGACTTTATTTCTCTTCATGCGAAAGGTTTTTCTTGGTATATATTTAATATTGCAGATATGTTTATTGTTATAGGAGTAATTCTTTTTATTCTTAGTCAGTTTATTTTATCTAAAAAGAATGTAGGAAATTAAATTATGGTTAAAAATTTTATATTTATGCTAGTTTTGTTAACTCCAATTTTTTTAATTGGCTGCGGAAGTGAGCTTGCCAAAGTTTTGGGTACTGATAAATTGCCTCCAGATGAATTTACGATTTTAACAAAACCTAATTTAATTATACCTCCAGAATACAATTTAAGACCTCCTGCTGAAGGAGAGGTTAGGCCAACACCTCAACAACCAAGCAGAGAACTACAGGCAATATTATTTAATAATTCAAATAATTCAGAAAATTTTAGTCAGTCAGAGATTAATTTAATGACAGGTGCTGATGTTGCAGAATCTATACCAAATATAAAAGAAGTTTTGGACTCAGAGATGCGCGATGTAGAAGAAGTTAATGCTAACCTTGAAACTCAAATTATAAATACTCCAGCAAAAAAAATTAATTAAATTATTTAAAAAGATTCTTAATATTTGAAATTGATATTTCAATTTTTTTATTATTCTTATTATTTTTTATAATTATTCCATTTTTTGATTCAGTTAGTTGAAATTTTTTGTGAAAATTGAAAGCTGAATTAATTAAATTGTTTTTATTTTTTTCCTCTCTGGAAAATTCGTATATTTGTTTTGAAAATGATTTTAATATTAAACTTTTTGTCATTTTCTCAACTTTTTTTATCTCAACCAAATTTTCATTATAGTTTAAAAAAATAAAGAAAGATGGATATCCATCAACTTCAAACGACTTCCTATAAATATCATTAAATGCTCTTTTGATTTCTAGAAATCTTGCAGGTTTATTGTTTACAACAATGTATTGATTATTCTTCTTTTTCGATATTTGTTTTCTACTGCTGTAATAAATCTTAATTTTTATTTGTTCTGTTTCTAATTGTTCTTTTATTAGAGATTTAGCAATTTTATTATCAAATACTTTACTTATTCTTGAAATTATTTTGTCTTTAGAAAGCTTATCTTCTATGGGAGCATTAATTATTGATACATTATCTAGCTTTGCAAAGAAATCAATATTAGGAAAAGCTAGAGCATAATTAAATATTATATTTTTTATATCATCCTTAACAAAATTCTTTGGATTGGTCCTCTTTTCATTATCATTATAAAAAATATCCTTTAATGATATTTTTGTTCCTATATCTGCATAGCATTCTTTAATTGGTTGTATTTTGTCATTAGTAATTTTTAATAAAGATCCTCTTGTTTTATCTTTTTCTTTGCTAATGATTTCTAAATTGCTAAATTTAGACAAATTTAAAAACATATTCTGATTGTTATTTAAGGTAACAGAATTATTCTCAACTGATTCAGCAAGGTCTTTTGAACTTAATCCATTTCCATTATTTTTAATTTCAATTAGGCTTAAACCATTTCTTTCAATCTTAATGTTAATTTTATTAGCGCTATCATTAATTGAGAATTCAATCAGGTTCTTTAATATTTTTGAAGCACCATATTCCTCATTTTCTGTATTTTTTGGTTTTGAATATTTAGCTAAAGGAGTATTGTTCAATAATCTTTTCCTTTTTATTCAGATAAATATTCTTCGACTTCAAGTGCTGCCATACATCCCATACCTGCGGCTGTAACAGCTTGCCTATATTTATCATCTGTAACATCTCCAGCTGCAAAAACGCCATTAATATTTGTTTTAGTTGAATCTGCCGCAGTAAAAATATAACCCGCGTTATTCATATCTAATTGATTTTGAAATATTAGTGAGGAAGGACTATGTCCAATTGCAACAAAAACACCATCAGCTTTCAGATTCTCTATACTATTTGTTTTCTTATTTTTTAAAACAACTTGGTTTACACTTAAGGGATCTTCATCACCAATTATTTCTATAATTTCTGTATCCCAAATAATTTCAATTTTTTTATTTTCCATTAATCTTTTTTGAAGAATTTTTTCAGCACGCAATGAGTCTCTTCTATGAATTAATTTTACTTCACTTGCAAAGTTAGTTAAAAAAATTGCTTCTTCAGCGGCAGTATTTCCTCCTCCAACCACAACAACTGTTTTATCTTTAT
>JBJLFK010000003.1:0-17865 GCA_045565415.1 Alphaproteobacteria bacterium
AGGAGCATATATTGTCAATAAACCCTCTTTTGCATTTGGAGCGCCACAAACCACTTCTTTTGTTTCATTTCCTATATCAACTTTACAAATACGAAGGCGATCTGCGTTAGGGTGTTTTTCTGAGGTTAAGATTTTTCCAACTATAAAATCTTCTAAATCTTTTTCTGGATTGATAATGCCTTCTACTTCCAAGCCAATTTCAGTTAGATTCTTAGTTATTTCATCTAATGAGGAATTAGTTTCCAAATGCTCTTTAAGCCAAGATAAAGTAAATTTCATTTCTTTAATCCTCTAGATAATGTTGGAATATCTAAGGCTGAGAAACCGTAATGCCTAAGCCATCTAATATCTCCAGCAAAGAAAGTTCTTAAATCTGGGATACCATATTTTAATTGTGCTAAACGGTCTAAACCAAAACCAAAAGCAAATCCTTGATAAATGTCAGGATCTATATTTGCTGATTTTAAGACATTAGGGTGAACCATACCTGCGCCAGCGACTTCTAGCCAGTCTGATCCTTCACCAATTTTCAAAATAGGTCCACTTCTATCACACAAAACATCTATTTCTAATGATGGTTCAGTAAAAGGAAAATAACTTGGTCTCATCTGAATTTTTGTATTTTTAATCTCAAAGAAAGAGGATAAAAAAGTTTCTAGCGTCCATTTCAGGTGACCTAGGTTAGTTTCTTTATCAACTGACAACCCTTCAATTTGATGAAACATTGGCGTATGTGTTTGATCTGAGTCACATCTATAGGTCCTTCCAGGAGATATAAATCTAAAAGGAGGCTCTCCTTCTTCCATGGTTCTAACTTGAACTGGACTAGTATGTGTTCTTAAGACTGATTGTCCTTGGTCCTTATCAAATTCATCAAAATAAAATGTATCATGCATTTGTCTTGCTGGATGTGATTCAGGAATATTGAGAGCATTAAAATTGTAATACTCTGTTTCAATATCTGGTCCATCAGCTATCTCATAACCAAGTGAACCAAAAATTTCAGTTATTTCATCTAAAACTTGAGAAACTGGATGTATTCTTCCATTCGTATTTTGGCTCGATTTTACAGGCAAAGTTACATCAATTTTTTCTTCTAAGAGTTTCTTATTTAGTGCTTGGTCTAAAAAAAACTCTTTCTTTTCTTGTATTTTTTCTAGGACTTTATTTTTTAGGTCATTTATTTCGGGTCCTAATTTTTTTCTCTCATCCTGATCTAATTTTCCTAGTTCACTAAGGAGCTTTGTAATCCTTCCTTTTTTTCCTAACTCTCTAATACGAATTTCTTCTACATTGTCATCGCTTTCAGCTGATTCAATTTTTTGAAGTATTTCTTTTTTAATAGAATTTAAATTTTCCATAATTATTTCCTGATGCTCTAAATTGCATCAATAATTACATTAACATAAATTAAGATTTATTTTAATGCGGATGTAGCTTTATTAACTAAATCTTTAAATGTTTCTGGATCTGAAATTGCGATATCAGATAAAACTTTTCTATCTATTTCAATATTAGCTTTTGAAAGACCATTCATAAAATTTGCATAATTAATACCATTTAATCTAGCAGCAGCATTAATTCTTTGTATCCATAATGATCTGAAATTTCTTTTTCTTTTTTTTCTATCTCTATAGGAATATTGACCTGCTTTCTCTACAGCTTGATTAGCTGCTCGAAAGGTGTTTTTTCTTCTTCCAAAATAACCTTTTGCGCTTTTAATAATCTTTCTGTGTCTAGAGTGGCTAGATGCTCCACTTGTTACTCTTGTCATTATTTTCTTCCTTTATGAATATGGCAGGAATTTTTTTACAATCCTGCTATCTGGTTTAGAAAGAAGAGATGTTCCGCGTTTATTACGGATTTGCTTAGGTGTGCGCTTTATCATACCGTGTCTTTTACCGGTTTTAGCTGCTAAAATTTTTCCTGAGCTAGTAACTTTGAAGCGTTTTTTTACACCGCTTTTGGTTTTTAATTTGGGCATTTTGCATCTCCTATTTTTTTATAAAATTATAGTTTGGCATTCAATAATCAAACACGGCATGCCCTGCCGGAAGATTAGTTAGGTTTGTTTATAATATTTTTTTAATTAATTCAACTAAAGAAATTTATTTTGGAGATAATACCATTACCATTTGCCTACCTTCAAATTTAGGAAGTAGTTCAACTTTAGCAAATTCGTCAGTTTCAACTTTAATTTTTTCTAGTAAATCTGAACCTCTGTCTTGATGGGCCATTTCTCTACCTCTAAACCTAAGAGTAACCTTGACTTTATCTCCCTCACCAATAAATTTTTCAACACTTTTCATTTTTACATTATAATCATGTGTATCAATATTTGGTCTAAATTTGATTTCTTTTACATCAATATTTTTTTGCTTCTTTTTAGCTTCGTTAGCTCTCTTTTGGGCTTGATATTTATACTTTCCGTAATCAATAACTTTGCATACAGGAGGATTTGCCTTAGGTGATATTTCTACCAGATCTAAGCCCTCTTGCTTAGCAAAACTTAATGCCTCATCTATTGAAGTGATACCTTTTTTTCCACCTTTAGAGTCAATTAAAAGAACTTCATTTGCCTCTATTTGTCTATTAACTCTTGGCCCTTTTGAGCTCGAAGAGTTATTCCTAAAATTTCTAGTTATAGATTTATCTCCATTTTTTGTTTTCTTAATAAATTACTTTTTAGAAACATTTAGTATTCTATCGTAAACATCAAGTGTTTTTTTACACATATTTTCAAGTGAGAAATTTTTATCAACATATTCTATCGCTCTTTTTCTTAAATTATTAATCTCGTAATCATTAAGATTTAAGGCTAAATTAATTTTATTTTTTAGATCTTCCATATCATTATTTTTAATCCTAAAGCCTGTATTATCCTCACCTTCTTTTATTGTTTCAGTCATGCCTCCATTATTCGATGCTATAATTATTTTGCCAGCTGCCTGTGCTTCAATTGGCACTCTTCCAAATGGCTCAGGAATAATTGATGGATATAATATTATGTCAGAAACATGATAAGCGAGAGCCATATTTTCGAAATTTCCTAATATTTTTATATAATCTGAAAGCCCTAAGGTATTAGATAATTTTTCAAGATTGCTGATATATTTTTCATTTCCTTCTTTATTACCAATAAAAATTATAGAAATATTTAGTTTGGGATTTTCTTCAACAATTTTTGAACAAGCCCTTATTGCCAGTTCATGGCCCTTCCATCGTGTATATCTTGCAGGAAGTAATATGACTTTTTGATCATCTTTGATAATCCATTTTCTTTTTAATTCTAGTATTTCTTTTTCTGAAAAATTATTTTCAGCGTAATCCGAGGAACTTACTCCTCGGGGTATTATATCTATATTTGAGATGTCATAACTGTAATTTTCACTTATTTTTTTCGCAGTATATTTTGAATTAGCTATAACAGCATTGCCCTTCAGCATAATTGAGTTATATTTTTTTTTAAAGAAAGATGAATCTTCTGCATGGCCATGCCATGTAGTTATGAAAGGAATATTTAATTTTTTTGACGCATAATATGCTGACCATGCTGGAGCTCTTGATCTTGCATGAACTAGAGAAACTTTATTTTCTAGAAATATATTTTTAAATTTCTCAATATTTGTAAATATTTTATATGGATTTTTTTGATCTATTTTTCTTGTTAATACCTTAATTTTTTTTTCTTTTAAATTCTCAATCATCCTTCCTCCGCTCGTCAAAACAATAGGTTCATAATGAGTATTTTTTAAATAAGATCCAATTTCTAGGACTGTCTTTTCTGCTCCACCTATTTCCATATTAGGTATAATCTGTATTATATTTTTAATATCAATCTGAGACATTTAAATCCTATGGGTCAATCCTTCAAAAAATTATATACTAACAAAAGAGACTTTATAGCCTATAAAGAGCAAATTTATCATAAAAATAAAAAGAGTCTGCTATGGTTTGGAGGCTTAAATTCCGATATGAGTGGTACAAAAGCTCAATATCTTTCAAGCTTTTCTAAAAAAAATAGGATTAATTTTTGTAGGTTTGATTATTTTGGTCATGGAAGATCTTCCAAGGAATTTGATAATTGTGTCATATCAGACTGGTTAAATAATGGTATCAAAATTATGGATCAAATAATAGATAATGAAGTTATTTTGATTGGCTCTTCGATGGGAGGTTGGATATCTACTTTGGCTTCATTGAAAAGAAGAACAAAAGTAAAAGGTTTAATTCTAATTGCGCCAGCATTAGATATGACAGAAAACTTAATGTGGAAAAAATTTTCATCGAAAGAAAAAAATTTGATCAAAACAAAAGGTTACATTGAAAGATATGTTGAAGATTACGATTCTAGTTATAAAATTACAAAAAAACTTATCGACGATGGAAGAAAGCATCTTATTTTGAAAGATAAAATAGATTTAAATGTTCCAATAAGAATTTTTCACGGCATTAAAGATGAGGCCGTTCCTTGGGAATTATCTCTAGACTTAATATCTAGTTTTTCATCTGATGATATTAATGTAAGTTTTAATAAAAATGGCGATCACAGTTTATCTAGTGATAGTGATCTAAAGAGTTTAGGAGATGCAATCCTTGATATTTATAATAACTAACTAAGAAATATTATTTTCCCACTCATTAATAACTGATCTGTCTTTTTCATTAATTATATATTTCTGTTTAATGTTACTTATTTCTTTATTATTAAGTAGCTTCTTAAGAGCCCAAATGGCTGCACCCCTAACTAATGGAGACTCATCTTTTAAATTATCTAATGCATCTTTTGATAGAGATTTATTATCAGAATTACCGATAGCAATTAATACATTTCTTATAAAACGGTCTCTGCCAATCCTCTTGATTGGCGATGATGAAAAAAAATTCCTAAACTCTTGATCACTTAATTTAGATAGTTTTGATAATTTTAAATCCTCTTCCTTTTTGCTAGTTAGAAATTTTATTTCTTTAGATTTTGAAGCAAATTTGTTCCATGGGCATATAGCTAGGCAATCATCACAACCATATATTCTATTGCCAATTTTATTTCTATACTCGAGTGGAATCTGACTTTTATGTTCTATGGTTAAATAGGATATGCACTTTCTAGCGTCCATTTTGTATTTATCTATAAAGGCATCTGTTGGACAAATTTTTATACATTTTTTACAGGTTCCACAGTTATCTTTTTCTTTAATATCCTCATTTATAAATACATCTAAAAAAATCTCTGACAAAAATAACCATGATCCATAATTCTTACTGACTATATTTGAATGTTTTCCTTGCCATCCTATTCCTGCTATTTCCGCAATGTTTTTTTCCATAACTGGAGCAGTATCGACAAAAACTTTTAAATTACAGTTTAATTCTTTTGCTAGCCAACCACCAAATTTTTTTAAATTTTTTTTAATTACTTTATGATAATCTTCACCTCTAGCATATGCAGAAATATTTCCATAATCCTTGTTAATTAAATTCTCTAATGGATTTTCATGAGGTCCATAATTAGTTCCCAAAGAAATAACAGTTTTTACTTCTGACCATAGATTTTCGGGAGACTCTCTCCTATGTTTGTTTTGAGCCAGCCAATCCATTTCCCCATGAAAATTTGATTTAAGAAAGCTATCTAAATTTTTCTTTACACTTTTTGGTAATTTTGGATTTGCAAAACCAATGACATCAAACCCTAATGCTTGAGATTTCTCAATTATAAGTTTTTTTTTCTCAGTTATTTCATCTCTATTAGAAGTCGAGTGAGACATATTTTCCTCTTGGAGGGATACTCATGATTTGGTCAGTTAATAACGATCTAAAGCTTGGTCTGCTTTTAATTTTAGCGTACCACTCTTTCAATCTAGGATATCTCTTCCATGGAATATCTCCTAGATAATCTAAACAAGAAATATGAGCTGCGGCAGTAAAGTCAGCATTATTTACTTTTTCTGAAACTAGGCAAAATCTATCATTTAATAAAGTTTCTATATATTTGAGATGGTAATTTAGATTATGGATTCCAACTTTAATTCTATCTAATCTAGGTAAACCTCCGCCTTGCTTTATATTAAGAAATTGTCTTTCAATTTTTTCATGAAGAATAATTTTGAGAACTTCAGAATGAAATTTGTTGTCAAACCAATCCATAATTCTTCGACATTCATTTTTTTCATCAATATCTTCAGGAAAAGTGGTTTCAAATTTTTCTTCCAAAAATTCTGTTATTGCATAGTGACCACAAATTTTTACTTTTTCGATTATCAAAACTGGCACATCACCAGAAGGATTAGTTCTAATAAATTCCCTTCTTTTTTGCCAAAATGCTTCTGTTATAAGGTCAGGATCAACATTTCTTTCTCTCAATAACAGCCTTATTTTCCTGCTGAAAGGACATAAAGGATAATGATATAATGTCGCCATTGTTAGCACTCTTTTGAAATATTATTTTTTATAATAAATATATGCTGTATAATTCTATATATTATTTTAACTTATTTTATTTAATTACCAAAGAATGATCGTATGACTATTACTATGTATAAAGGTGATTTACCCAAAAACCTTAATTTTGGAGATAGCGTTGCCGTTGATACTGAAACCCTAGGATTAATCCCAGAGAGAGATCCTTTGTGCCTAATACAGCTTTCTTCAGGTGATGGAACTGCTCATTTATTACAATTTGATAGAAGTAATTATGATGCACCTAATTTAAAAAAAATACTAAGTGATCCAAATTGTGAAAAAATCTTTCACTTTGCACGTTTTGATGTTGCTGTTATTAAACATTATTTAGATATTGATTGCTCTCCAATTTATTGTACAAAAATAGCTTCAAAACTAGCAAGAACTTATACTGATAAGCATGGCTTAAAAGATATATGCAAAGAGTTATTAGGAATTGAAATATCAAAAAATGAACAAACTTCTGATTGGAGTTTAGAAGAACTTAGTGAGGAACAAAAAACTTATGCAGCTTCTGATGTTCTACATTTACATAAATTAAAATCAATACTTGAAGATAAACTTGAGAAAGTAAACAGAAAAGAGTTAGCACAAGATTGTTTCAATTTTATTTCTACAAGAGCATATTTAGATTTAAATGGATGGTCTGAAATCGATATTTTTAGACATTAGTTATGAATGAAATTAGATCGAAAAATCAGATAGATAAGATTAAAATAAAAAGGTTAAAGCTTATTTTACCGATTTTTATATTTATTTTTATCTTATTTATTATTTTTCAATACACCAGCACCAAAAAAGTTTTTGTAGTAGATGATAGTGATATAGGTAATTACTCCAGATTAACTTTTGACTCTACTTCTGGTGTTATTAAACCACTATTAACAGGAAATACATCTGATGGAAGTTTTTATAAATTAACTGCAAATAGAGCTAGTCCACTTGGACCGGAACTTAAAGATATAGAGTTAGAAAAAGTAAATTTAGAATTTTATGATAAAGATTTACTCACTATTAATTTGTTATCTAATTTTGCAAAATATCTTGCATCAACTAATTCAGCCATTTTATTTGATAATCTTGAGGGAAAAACATTTGATGGATATTCATTTGTTGCGAATTCTGTATCAATGAATCTTGATACATCTTTTATTTTCATTGATGGTCCAGTTATTGGTGGTAAAGACAATATAAATTTTGATGCAGGAAAAATCGAAGTTCATGATAAAGGGTCAAAAATTTTCTTTTCATCAGGTATTAGGCTAAAAATTTCAAAACCAACAAGTGAGTTAAAAAATGATTAGGAAAAACATTATAGCGATATTCATGCTTTTTTCTTTTTTACTCACAGATATTGGACTATCTGAAGAAGGTAATAATTTTTCTGTAGAGAGAGATGAACCCTATGAAATTACTTCAGAAAATATGTTCATTGAAAGAGAACAAAAAACTATTGGTTTTTCCGGAAATGTTATTCTAAAACAGGGTGCTGCCTATTTAACGGCTGACCAAATCGAACTTTTCTTTGATAATAATTTCAATCAGGAAGGTTTTTATAAAATGTTAGCTTCTGGAAATATTTTGATTAAAAATAATGATTCAACTTCTATAACTGGTAATTTAGCAACTTATAATGTGAGTGATGAAAAGATCATTATGACTGAAAATGTTATACTAAAAAATCAAATGTCTATGATTAAAGGAAACAAACTTATTTTAGATATAAATTCAGGAAAAATTGAGATTTTTGATGATAAACTTGACCAAGAGAGAGTCAAAGGGGTATTGGTAGATCAAAGCAATAAAGAGGAACAATAAAATGGTCGCTGAAGATCAAAAGCCTATTCTAGTTAAAAATAATGATGAAGGACTTATTATAAAAAAAATAAGTAAATCATTTTCTGGAAGACCGGTTGTAAGAGAGGTAGAATTCCAATTTAAATGTGGTGAGGCTATAGGTTTATTAGGTCCAAATGGATCGGGTAAAACAACTCTTTTTTATACCATTATAGGCTTAATAAAACCTGACTCAGGTTCAATTATTTTAGATGGTGAAGATATTACCGATCTACCGATTTATAAAAGATCAAAGAATGGTATTGGTTATCTACCTCAAGAGGCATCTATATTCCGAGGATTGACTGTCGAAGATAATATTAAAGCAATTTTAGAGCTTTTAGAAGAAGACAAACAAAAAGTAGAAGAAGAAATAGATCATCTATTAAAGGAATTTGATATTGATCATTTAAGAAGAACCCCTGCTTTATCGCTTTCAGGTGGAGAAAGAAGAAGAGTAGAGATTGCTAGATGTTTAGCCTCACATCCAAAATATATACTTTTAGATGAGCCATTTGCAGGTATAGATCCTATTGCAGTTGGTGAAATTAGAGAGTTAGTTTCACATTTGAAAGAAAGAGGGGTAGGCGTTCTTATCACTGACCATAATGTAAGAGAAACGCTTACTCTAATAGATCGGGCTGTTCTTATTCATGAGGGCTCAGTTCTAATTGAAGGTGAACCTAATGATATTGTTGGTAATGAAGATGTCAGAAAGGTTTATCTCGGAGATAGATTCTCTATATAATTTCATTGTGAAGTTTGTTGATGATGTCATAAATTCAGTTACTTCTTGTTTTACAAGGTATTTTGATTTTGAAGGTAGATCTTCAAGAGCAGAATTTTGGCACTGGCAATTATTTAGGATATTATTATTTTTATCACTGACATTCCTTGAAACAATTTTGTTTTCTGGACTTAATTTTACCTTTAATTTATTTCTTCTGATACCTGAAATTTCAGTATCAATAAGGAGATTGCATGATATAAACAAGAGTGGTCTCTGGTATTTATTAACTTTTACTATTGTAGGCATAATTCCTTTGATTTATCTCTATTCATTAAAAGGCGATGAAATGGAAAATAATTACAAATATTAAACTAAAATAATGGTCTCTTTTTTGAAAAAAATATTACAAATATTAAAAATTTTCTTAAAAAATTTAATAAGCTTTATTCTATTTTTGCCGAAATTTTTGACTGGTCTGATAATTATTGCAGGTTTAGTATTTTTTTTCCGATTTTCTTCCTTAGATCAACCAATAGATGTTGAGGATGGTTCAGCATTATATATTCCTATGGAAGGTTTAATAGTTGAAGAGAAGGCATCAAATACAGATTTAGGGGACATTTTTTTTCAAGATACAAACACACCTCAAATTGATTTACATCAATTATTAAATGCGATTGAGGGTGCTAAGAATGATAATAAAATTTTAGGGATATTTATTGATTTAAGTGATTTTTTAGGTGGTTATCCTGCCGAGTTACTTAAGGTTGCCAATCAATTAGAAGATTTTAAACTCTCAGGAAAATTTATAATTGCTTATTCAGACTTCTTTTCCCAGAGTGCGTATATTATAGCTTCTCCATCTACAGAAATTATTTCTTATCCATCAGGGGGAGTATTGCTTCAAGGCTTTTCCTCGAAAAGATTATTCTTTAAAGACTTTTTCGACAAAATTGGTTTGGAGGTAATCAATCTTTCTGAGGGTCAGTTTAAAACAGCATTCGAAAATTTAACTCTTTCATCAATGAGTGAGGATGATAAAAAACAGCGCCTAAACCTCTTTAACAATATATGGAGAGAGATCACGAATGTAATTGAAAGAAACAGAGAACTTAGCCTTGGATCAATTGATTATTATTTAAATAATATTGATAAGATACTTGAACAAAGTGGAGGTGATTGGGGCAAGGCTTCAGTTGAATATAAATTAATTGATAGTTTAGTAAAAAGAGGAAATTTAAAAAAATATTTTCAAAAAGAATATTCTAAAGATGAAAATGAATGGAAACAAATTGATTATAGAGATTATTTTAAATCTAAAGAAAATAATGATGAGGAAAATACTGTTGCAGTTATAAATATTTTAGGTCCAATTATTGATGGCTATCAAACTTCTGGTGCAGCAAGTGGAGATAATATTTCTGCTTTATTTGATAAAGCTTTAAAAAATGACCAAATAAAAGCAATGGTAGTAAGAGTTAATACCCCTGGCGGCTCAGTATTTGCCTCAGAATTAATAAGAGATGCATTAATTCGTGTAAAAGAAAAAAATATTCCTATTGTAACATCTATGGGGGGTGTTGCGGCTTCAGGTGGCTATTGGGTGGCTGCTTCAACAGATTATATTTTTGCTGAAGATTTAACTATTACAGGATCAATTGGAGTAGCTTCAGTAATATTTAATGCACAAGAGACTTTTAACAAAATTGGATTAAATGAAGATGGCATATCATCATCAGTATTTTCTGATACTTATAAAGGTATTTATTCAAAAAGACCCGATGAACGATTAATTAATTTAAATAAAATCATTATCCAAAATATATATGATAAATTTATTAACTTAGTTTCTGAAGGAAGAAATATGTCGATTGAGGATGTTAATAAATTGGCAAAAGGACAAGTTTGGATAGGTAAAGATGCTCTCAAATTCAATTTAATTGATGAAATTGGATCTTTGGATGATGCAATAGAAAAAGCTGCAAAATTAGCAAAAATAGATAAATATAATATTGAAAGAATTTATAATAAAAAATTCTTTTCTAAGTTTTTACCGTTTCTGCTCAACGAAATTGGCATGAAAAACGAAACTATAAATAAAAATCTAGATCTTGAATACAGGTTTGAAGCTCTTTTTGCTAATATAAAGAACTATAATGACCCAAAGGCATTATATTATCTTTGTGGGATATGTTTATTTATTAATTAATCTTTCCACTTGCCTGCATAGAATTATACATTTATAAAACCACATTGATAATTTGGAGATATAAAAATGGCTGTTCCAAAAAGAAAAGTCAGTCCCTCTAGAAGAGGCAAGAGAAGGTTAGGTCATAAGACTAAGGTACCAACTTTTGTGGAAAATAAAGATTCTGGTGAGCTTCATAGACCTCATCACATAGATCTTAAGACTGGAATGTATAATGGAAAACAAATACTTGCTCAGAAGGATTCTGAGTAAATATTTTGTTAAAAACATACCCCGAAAATTTAAAAGGAGCTTTAATACTTTTAATTGCTTCAGTAATTTGGGGTTCAACATTTATACCACAAAAAATTGCCATGGACTTTTGGTCTCCTCTTCAATTTACGGCAATAAGATTCCTAATTGGGGCATTTTTATTATTAACAATCCTACCATTTTTTGGTTTACCAAAGAAAATAGATTCTAAATCCTTGATAATTTATGGTTTTACCCTGGGAACTTTGCTAGGATTTGCTGCATTATTCCAACAGATTGGTCTTGTTACTACAACTGCTACTAATGCTGGTTTTTTTACTAGTTTGTATGTTTTATTGGTTCCAATTATAGGAATTTTTTTAGGTTCAGCACCACATTTTTCATTATGGTTAGCAGTTCTTGTATGTATCGTTGGTTCAGTCCTTTTGGCCGTACCTGAGGGTAGCTTTATGATAGAAAAAATTAATAAAGGTGATATATGGGTAATATTTGGTTCATTACTATGGGCATTTCATGTTCAAGTACTTTCATATGGTGTTAAAAAAAATCCAATTATGTTACTAGCTATATTACAATTTTTATTCGCATCTATAGTTCTAATAATTTTCGGTTTTTTATTTTCTCCAAAAGAATTATTTAATTTTCCAAATCTTTTTGGAAATCCTCTAGTTTTAATCACTTTGTTATATTGTTCAATTGGATCTGTATGTATTGCTTTTGTGCTTCAAATGATTGGGCAAAGGTATTCTCCTCCAAATGAAGCAGCAATAATAATGAGCACTGAAGCGATATTTGCAGCTTTTTTTGGATGGTTAATTTTAGCAGAATTCTTCAACGCTAGAATTTTAACAGGTTCTTCTTTAATTTTTATTGGAATAATAATTTCACAAATTTATCCAATAGAAAAAATCAAAAAATCTAATTTTGAATAAGAAAAATAGCTTCTTCAGCAAATATATTTTCTGATTTATTTGGTTTACCAGAAAACCTTTTTTGTTTATTGGACGCAATAGTAACAGTTTGTTTAATTTTTAGATTCAATTGATCACATAAATCTGTAAAATCAGATATTGTGCACAAGTGAATGTTTTCAGTTTCAAACCAAGTTGAGTTTAGTTTTGAAGTTATTGGCATTTTACCTTTTATTAAAAGATCGAGTCTTACTTTCCAGAAACCAAAATTAGGAATTGAGACAATAACTCTTTTACCTATTCTTGTTAGTTCAGTTAGAATTTTTTTAGGCTCAAGTGTTGCTTGTATAGTTTGACTAAGAATAACATAATCAAAAGATTTTTCAGGATATAAACCAAGATCCTTATCGGCATCTCCTTGAATAACTGATAAACCTTTTGAAACACATTTGTTTACTTTTTTCTGATTAATTTCTAGTCCTTGGATTTTTGAGTTCTTATTTTTACTCAGAAAATTAAGCAATTCACCATTACCGCAACCTATATCAATAACTTTAGAGTTATCTTCAACAAGATTTGCTATAAGGTCTAAGTCTTTTCTTAATGTGATCATAATTCTAGCTTTTTAATCATAATGATTTAAGAAACCCATCCAGACAAATATCAAATTCAGGCTCATCTAATAAAAATGCATCATGTCCTTTATCGGATTCAATTTCAACAAAACTTACATCAACCCCACCTGCGCTGAGAGCCCTAACTATCATTAAGTTTTCAGATGTTGGATAAAGCCAATCTCCAGTAAATGATACAATTAGGAATTTTAAATTGCTGTTAGCATATATTTCTGTAAGAGACTTTTTATGAGTTTTTTCTAAGTCAAAGTAATCCATTGCTCTTGTTATGTATAAATATGAGTTAGCATCAAATCTATCAACAAATGTATGACCTTGATGTCTTAAGTAACTCTCAATTTGAAAATCAGCATCAAAACCAAAACCAAGATCTGTTTTATCTTGCAATTTTCTTCCAAATTTTTTTGTTAGTGAAGCTTCAGATAAATAAGTAACATGAGCAGTCATCCTAGCAATTGAAAGACCTTTTGAAGGATTAGTATTTTTATCTTTGTAATTTCCTGCATTCCAATTTACATCGGCCATTATTGCCTGACGACCTAATTCATGAAAGGCAATATTTTGTGCAGTATGTCTAGGGGAAGTCGCTATTGGAATTGCTGATTTCAATCTTTCAGGATAGGAAGCAGCCCATTCGAGAGCTTGCATACCCCCCATAGAGCCACCAATTACGGAAACTAATTTTTCTATTCCAAAGTTATCTATTAACCTAACTTGCGCTTTAACCATATCAGCTATCGTTATTATCGGAAAATTTACTGCAAATACTTTATTGGTCTCAGGATTAACAGATGCTGGTCCTGTTGATCCCATGCATCCACCTAAGACATTTATACATATAATAAAAAATCGATTAGTATCTATTGGTTTATTTTTACCAACCATTCGTTCCCACCAGCCCTCTTTTTTGGTGATTGGGTGTGGACTAGCAACATATTGGTCACCTGATAGAGCATGACAAATTAGTATTGCGTTGTCTTTCTTTGAATTTAATGTCCCGTAGGTTTTATATGCTATATCGTGGCCATTAATTATTTGTCCACTTTCTAGCAATAATGATTCGGGATCATTATAAAATAAACAATCATTTTTTTTATGTTCTTCATTCATAATAATCCCGAATAAAATAATAGATTCTTGTAATTTAAGGAATTACATTTACTAGAATCTCCATCCATAACCTATACTAATTGCTAATGGATCAAGATCAACATCTGCTGTTGCAATTCCAGCTGCGCCTGCATCCACAACTACATCTGTAGAAAGGTCATACTTTTTTATATCAATATTAAAGTAATTATTTTCACTTAATACATAATCAAAACCGATATTGAATGCAAAACCGATTTCATCTTTATAGCTAATACCGA
Source organism: Alphaproteobacteria bacterium (assembly GCA_045565415.1). Classification (GTDB taxonomy): domain Bacteria; phylum Pseudomonadota; class Alphaproteobacteria; order MED-G09; family MED-G09; genus AG-430-B22. The sequence goes on from JBJLFK010000003.1 coordinate 14,403, forward strand.
CAGCATCACCAGGATTGTCATCATAGAAAAAAGTATAATTTACTCCAGCACCAATATATGGAAGAAAATTACTTTCACTATTAAAATGGTACTGTAAAGTAAAAGTGGGCGGAAGAACTTTTACGGTACCTAAATTAACATTACCTAATGCAGAACCAGCAACAGAAACATTATGCTCTGTTGTTCCAAAAATAGCCTCTATTGCAATATTGTCAGTGATAAAATACCTGATATCTAACTCAGGAACAGTATCATCATCTACTTTTGCCTCTCCACCAATTGAAACATTGGAATCAACATCTGGATCAAGATTGAGCACCTTAAGCCCAACAAGCCATTTACCTGCGCTTTTAAAAGAAGTGCTTTCTTGTGAAAATACTGGATTATTTGTCGATCCAATAAAAGTTAATAAACAAAATATAAAAAAGATTTTAATAAAATTTAAATTTTTCATTTTTTCCTCTCTTTAGTGCTTTAAGTAAATCTAGGGTGCACAATCTGAACATCAAATACCCAGCCTTAAGTGGCCAGCTCTGTTAAAATTAAGAAAATTAATGAGACCTAATTTTTGCCATTTGGCCGCATAAATTACCACCTTCGCACGGTATGCAGGTTGGCAGGGATAATCCCTTTCTTAATGCATCTTGATATTTATATTATGAAGAAAATAAAAGCAAATAAATTATGAATAGAAATAATTACCATTATTATGTTAGTTATTCTTCAGTGGAGGTTTTTTTGAAAGAAGAATTAAATAAACTTAGAGAAAAGATAGATTTAATAGATGATAGGATATTATCTTCGATACTGCAAAGAGCGGAAATTGTAAAATCAATTTCCTCAATAAAGGCAACTGAAGGAGTTGATATTCTTAAGCCTGGAAGAGAAATAGATTTATTAGAGAATTTATACAGTAAGGCTAATAATCATCTTGATGGTAAGTCTATTTTGTATATCTGGAGAGAAATTATAAGCACTATAACAAATTCTGTTCAATCTTCTTTTGAAATTGTTGTAGCTGATAATCAAGGTAGTGAGTTAAGCAAAGAGGTAAGAAATTATTATGGATCAAAAGCAAAACAAACTTTCGATCATGAAAGCTCTAAAGTTATAAAAGAAATTTCAGAAAGTAAAAACCTCATCGCAGTTCTTCCAATAGAAAATGATTGGTGGTTAAATTCTTTACCAAAGAATATATATATTTTTGGTTGTTTACCTGTATTTGAAAATGATTGTCTTGGATTTTTATTAGGCCAAGTTAAACCCGAAAGGGCTCGAAACAATAAAACCATTCTTGTGTGCAATGAAGAAGGTAAAAATTGGATATCACAGAAATATAATTTTACAATTATATATAATCTTCAAGATAAGTTTATGATATCAGTTGATGAATATTGTGAAGATATTGAAATTAAAGATGTTTCTATCTTGGGAAGTTTTGGATATATAAAGACTGGATAGTAAAGTTATGAAAAAACCAGAACCAAAAAAATATTTAAATGCCATTAAGGCATATCGAGGCGGCCTAAGTAAAATTGAAGGTGTTGATAAAATTTATAAATTATCTTCAAATGAGAATCCCTTTGGACCAAGTTCTAATGCAATTGCTGAGTATGAGAAAGTTTCAAGTGATTTAGGGCTATATCCAGACTCATCAAATGCAGCGCTCAAATTGGCCATATCAAGTAAATATTCAATAGATAGCGATAGAATAGTGTGCGGTTGTGGTTCAGATGAAATACTTCATTTGCTTGCAAGAGTTTATTTGGATGAAGGAAATCAAGGTCTAGTTTCAGAAAATGCATTTGCAGTTTACCCGCTTGCCATTCAAAGCTCTGGTGCAACAGTTGTTCGTGCGAAAGAAGAAAACTTCCAGCCAAATATCGATAATTTTATTTCATCATTAACGGATGAGACAAAGATTATTTATATTGCGAATCCAAATAATCCTACTGGAAGCTATATAAACTTTGATGAAATTAAGAGATTAAATAAATCTGTTCCTGATGATGTATTGTTTGTAATAGATGCTGCATATTCAGAATATGTTGAAGAGAAAGACTATTCAATAGGATTTGAATTAGCAAAAGACAGCGAAAATATTGTAATTACAAAAACTTTTTCAAAGGCTTTTGGGTTAGCTGGCTTAAGGGTAGGTTGGGCATATTGCCCCAAAAAAATTGCTGAAAAACTTGATATTCTAAAAGTTCCATTCTCAGTAAATACAGCTGCGCAAATGGCTGCGATAAGTGCTCTAGAAGACGATGATCACATTAATTTTTCTGTAGAGCATAACAGTAAGTGGAAAAAAATATTAAATGATTGTTTTACTGATGTTGGTTTAATTGTGTATCCAAGTCAATGTAATTTTATCCTTGTTGAATTTTTAGAATCTTTTAAATTTTCTGCGAAAGAGGCTTATCATCTATTAAGTTCTAAAGGAATAATTGTAAGAGAGATGGAAGAATATAATTTACCAAACTGCTTAAGAATAACCATCGGAAAGGAGGAAGCTAATCTGTTACTTATAGAAACAGTTAATGCTTTTAAAAAATAATATGGAGGATCCTTTCAAAAAAATAGCAATTATTGGTTTAGGTCTTATAGGTGGATCAATCGGATTAGCCGCTAAAAGGTTTAGTAATAAGATTCATTTACAAGGTTTTGCAAAAAGTGACTTAACAGTTAAAACTGCATTATCAAGAGGATTGGTGTCTGAGGCTTATTTAGATTTGAGCCAAATTAATCGTGATATTGATCTAGTAATTTTAGCAACACCATTATCTTCATTTGCGAGTATAGTTAAAGAAATCTCGCCTAACCTTAAAGATGGATGTGTAATTACTGATACTGGTTCAGCAAAATCTAAAGTAATAATTGAGATTGAAGATATTCTACCTGAATCGATTCATTTTGTTCCTGGTCATCCAATAGCTGGTACAGAAATGTCAGGTCCAGAGGCAGGTTTCGCAGATTTATTTGATAATCGATGGTGTGTTCTTACTCCTTCAAAAAGAACAAATTTAGATAAACTTAACGATGTTAAGGTATTTTGGGAAAATTTAGGTGCCATGGTTGAAATTATGGATCCAGAATATCATGACAAAGTTCTTGCTATAACCAGTCATATTCCTCATTTGATAGCTTACAATATTGTTGGTACGGCAAACGATTTAGCAAATGTTAATAAAAAAGAAGTTGTTAAGTATTCTGCTGGAGGATTTAGAGATTTTACTAGAATTGCTGCCTCTGATCCCATTATGTGGAGAGATATCTTTATTAATAACAGTGATGCAGTTTTAGAAATGCTGGATTATTTTTCTAATGATTTAGATAAATTGAAATCAGCTATTGAAGATAATGACTATGAATATCTCGAAAACTTTTTTAAGAAAACAAGGAATGTAAGAAAGAATATTATTGAGGCTGGCCAAGATACACAAAAAGTTGATTTTGGAAGAGG
>JBJLFK010000004.1:0-56420 GCA_045565415.1 Alphaproteobacteria bacterium
TCAGCACGCAATGAGTCTCTTCTATGAATTAATTTTACTTCACTTGCAAAGTTAGTTAAAAAAATTGCTTCTTCAGCGGCAGTATTTCCTCCTCCAACCACAACAACTGTTTTATCTTTATAAAAAAAACCATCGCAAGTTGCACATGCTGAAACACCATACCCTTTAAATTTATTTTCTGATTCTAATCCTAGCCAGTTTGCCTGAGCGCCAGTTGCAATAATTAAAGCATCGCATGTATATTCTTTTCCTGAATCAGATTTTAATTTAAAAGGTTTATTTGATAAATTGACATCAACAATGGTATCAAAAACTATATTTGTTCCTACACTTATAGCTTGTTCTTTCATCTGATCCATTAACCATGGACCTTGAATAATATCTGCAAAACCCGGATAATTTTCTACATCTGTAGTTATTGTCATTTGACCACCTGGCTCAATCCCAGTTAGAAGAGTGGGCTCTAACATCGCTCTTGAAGCATAGATAGCTGCAGTATAGCCTGCAGGTCCAGAACCTAGAATTAATAATTTTGAATGAGTATTATCTGTCATTTTAATTAGCTTTATTTTATTTAAAAAAGATTCTTATAGATATAGTCAACTATTTCTTTTGTAGGATCTAATTTTTTATTCTGAAAATAATCAATATTGTTTTCAAATGGTCTTATATGCCCTGAATTTACTAATGTATTAATGAATTTATTAAATCTTTTTGAGTTACTTTTTATATCAATATAATAAACCGGTTTTGGAACATTTATTGCTTCACTTATCATATTTGCCGAGTCTGGTGTTGTTATTATTATTTCTGAAGCTTTTAAAATAGCAAAATATGGATTATCACCTTGCCCATCGTAAAATAAATTTTTTTCATTTATTAATAAATTTTTAATTCTGTTGGATAATTTTTTAGGCGACCTTCTAGATAATGTGATTAACGGAGTATATCCATTACTAATAACAAAATTTAAGGCCTGAATGATTTTTTCACATTCGGCATCATTAAAATTATAAGCCTTACTTTTTCCTCCAATCAAAAAACCTATAAAAGGCCCTTTGAGTTTTGATAATTTATCTAACCATTCATCGTGATGATAATTAAGTAGTTCGTTTGTTACCCTGTTTGGTGATGTTATAGTTTTTATAATATTACTTCCTTCTATAGAGTCATGTTCTGGTGCCCAAACTATATCAAATTCTTTTGAATCTATTCTGGGATCTTGAAGATATATTGTTTTGCATTCTTTTTTAGAAGCTTTCCTTATGTATTTAAGATAAGGAATTGTTTTTCTTCCAGCCGCTATGACAAGATCAGGCCATGGTTCACGAACTTGGGGGTTAAGAAATGGTGTCCCGTAAGGAGCAAAAAGAGAAACAGCCATTGAGGGCTTTATTTTTTTAATTTCTGTCTCTATTCCTAATCGTTCAATTACACCAAGGCACTGGTTTTCACACCCAATTAAACCTGATGAAAGTATCCAGCTATTTTTTATTTCTTTTAAAACCATAGTTATTATTGATTATTGTAATAATCTTGCGTATTAACAATATAATCTATAACATAAATTTCATGAAACGAGATAATTTAGATTTCATAGACATTAAAATACTTAATAAACTGCAAGAAAATGGCCGAACTACAAATGTTGAGCTATCAGAGTTTGTTGAGCTTTCAGCACCCCCTTGCTTAAGAAGAGTAAAAGCACTTGAAAATGAAGGTTATATTAGAGGATATCATGCAGAATTAGCTCCAGAAAAATTAGGGTTTGAGGTTACGGTCTTTGCAATGGTTGGTTTACATAACCAAGCTGAAGCAGATTTATTGAGTTTTGAGGAGCATGTTGGCAACTTAGATTATGTTAGAGAATGTCATATGCTTAATGGAGAAATTGACTTTATTTTAAAGTGTGTGGCCCCTGATTTATCTAGTTTTCAAACCTTTCTTACTAACGAGTTAACTTCAGCTCCAAATGTAGCAAGTGTGAAAACATCACTAACTATAAGACAATCAAAATATTTGCCCGGTGTTCCTTTAAAATAAGAATCTAATCAAAAATCTTACCAGGATTAAGAATATTTTTTGGATCAAGTGATTTTTTGATACTTTTCATAATTTTTATTTCATCACCTTTAATTTTTAGAGCATCTTTTTTTCTAACGATACCTATGCCGTGTTCAGCGCTAAAAGAACCCTCCATTTTAACTATAAGAGATAGAAGTTTTTCTCTAAGCGGTTTCTCTAACTTAAAAAAACTATCCTGGCTTAAATTCTCTGGTTGACTAATATTATAATGAATATTTCCATCCCCTAAATGACCAAAAGTAATTTTTTTAGCCTTTGGAATTTCTTTTGAAACTATTAAATCTGCTTTTCTGATAAATTCATCAACTGCAAAAATAGGAACAGATATGTCATTCTTTATACTTGCTCCATTTTTTTTCTGAGCCTCAGATATATTCTCTCTTAAATTCCAAATTTGCTTTGATTGTTTTTTTGAGTTTGCAAAAACTGCATTTGATATTATTTTCTTCTCTAAACCTAGATTTACAATCTCATTAATTTTATCAACGGCATCTAAGTTTTTTTCATAAGAAGAAAATTCAATCAATATATACCACTCTGCTTCCTCAGAAATTGGCAGTATAGCCCCGTTGATATTTTTCAAGACTGTTTCGATAGAATTATTATTCATAATCTCAAAAGAGGTTAATGGGGTTGATGTATTTTTTTGGATCATTCTAAGAAATTCCAATGATTTTTTTGGACTTCTTGAAGATGCCAAAAAAGTAAATTTTTCCCTTGGCTTTGGAAATATCTTTAGGCTTGCAGCGGTAATTATGCCTAATGTTCCTTCTGATCCAACAAATAGATCCTTTAAAGAATAGCCAGTATTGTCTTTTTTTAATGTTTTTAGAAGATTGATAATGCTTCCATCTGATAAAACGACCTCAAGCCCTAAAGTTAGATCCCTTGTATTACCATAATATAAAACACCTACACCTCCAGCATTTGTAGCCAAGTTACCCCCTATTGTGCAGCTTCCTTCCGAGGCTAAAGAAAGAGGAAATAACATATCATTTTTCTCGCATACGCCATGAATTTCAGACAGTAACATACCAGATTGCACAACCATTGTTTGATCTATCTTATTGAAAGATATTAGTTTTTTCATTCTTTCTAAAGAAACTATAAAATCTTTACTGCTATATGTGATTTGGCCACCTACAAGCCCAGTATTCCCACCCTGAGGGGTAACTGAAATATTATTTTTATTAAATAGTTTAAGTAATAAGGATACTTCTTTAGTAGATTTGGGTCTTAATATCGCCTGTGCTTTTCCGGTGTATCTATTTCTCCACTCAACAAGGTATTTGCTTTTATCTTCACTCGATAGCAATACATTCTTTTTTCCTATTATTTCTTCAATCTTTTTGATGATATTGTTCTTCATGCTATAATTTTAACCATTATAAAAATTAATTTAAACTTATTTAAATTATAGATTTAAAAAAAACATGCTTACACATTTTAAAAGTATACTAATTACATCTGAAAATATTGAAGAAAGCCATGAGCAGTTTCATAAATTATTTGGTCATGACACAAGTGATATAGGTAATGATAACGATTTAAAAATATATAACCATAGTTTAAAAAATGGATCTATTGAGCTATACGAAAATAGAAATCAAAAAGATATTTTTTATTATTCGCAGTTGAAAAAACATAACCTTGATAATGGCATTCAAGCTTTATCACTTGTATCTGACGATATTTTTGAAGATCATAGAAAATTTAAAGAAATGAATTTAAATATAAGTAATATTGAAGAAATTGACTTCAATTTCAGAGATAAAAAAAATTTAAAATCTACATTTTTTTCACTAAAAAAAACTAATTCTTCTGATTTAAATTTATTAGTTTTTGATCAAGGCACAGCTTTAAATGATAAAGGGAATTATGAAGATGATACTATTTCAAAGTTTAATCAAATAATCATTTATACTCCTGATATCGAATACCTAAGAGATTTATTCACTGAAAAACTTGGAATTAGACTGGCGCTTGATAAGGTTTTTAATTTTGGTGAAAAGGATATAAGGATGATGTTTTTTCGCATTGGCGGCGTTACGCTTGAAGTAATTGAAAATCCTGATTCTGAATCTTTATCTTTTGGAGGAGTAGGGTGGCATAGTGAAAATATCTCTAAATGTCACAAAAGATTAATTGATTCTAATTTTGATCTTTCTGAGATAAGAAAGGGAAGAAAGCCTGGTACAATCGTTGCAACAATAAGAAATGCACCTTTAAAGATGCCAACTATAATTATAGGTTTAGATGATTAAATTTCTTAAAATAATTACTTTTTCGTTAATAATACTTTTGAATTCAATACATTTTTCAATTAGTGCTGAAGAAAATAGAGAATTAATTAAGATTAAATTTGCAACGGATTGGCGAGCTCAAGCAGAACAAGGCGGTTTCTATCATGCTTTGGCACTTGGGCTGTATGAGGAGAGGGGTTTAGATGTTGAAATCATTCAAGGCAACGCAGGTATTAATATTCCAAGACTCCTTGCAGCTAAAGAAATAGAGTTTGGTATAGGATCAAATAGCTTTGTACCTCTTAATATGCTTAGTAATGGAATACCAGCAAAAGCAGTTATGGCTTCATTTCAAAAAGATCCCCAAGTAATTATAACGCATAACTCTTCTCCAATTGAGAATTTAAATGAAATGGTGGATAAACCAATCATGATTTCTGAGAATAGTATTGGTGCTTTTTGGGTTTGGTTAAAATCAAAATATTTATTTAACGATAAACAAATAAGAAGAAAAACTTTTAGTTTGGCTCCTTTTTTAGTTAATCAAGAGGCAATATTGCAAGGTTATTTAACTTCAGAACCTTATCTTGTAGAAAAGGAATTAGGTAAGACGCCTAATATCTTTCTTTTATCTGATTATGGTTTTCCAGGATATGGAACAATGATTCTAGCTAGAAATGATATAATTGAAAGAAAACCAGAAGTTGTAAGGGCTTTTGTCGAGGCAAGTATTTTAGGTTGGAAGAAGTATATTTATGAAAACCCTGATGCTGGCAATGAACTTATTCTTAATGAAAATAAAGAAATGACAAAAGAAATTATTTTTCAGGCGATTAATAAAATTAGAGAATATAATTTAATTTCAAGTATGGATGGGTATATTGACATAGGTTTGATGGAAAATAAAAGATGGGAAGAATTCTTTAAAACAATGTCAGATTACAATGTTTATAATAAAGAACTTAACTGGAAAGACTCATACTCCCTTGAATTTATTAATAAAAAATAGATATGCTAAATTTTTCTAATGTTCATATGAAATTTGATAGGGATGTTCTTTCCGATATAAATTTAAATATAGATTCTGGAGAATTTGTATCAATTTTAGGCCCATCGGGATGCGGAAAGTCTACATTATTAAGATTAGCATCAAATTTAGCGAAGCCTACTAAAGGTGTTGTGGATTATATTTCTTATAAAGATTTATCAATTGGATTTGTCTTTCAAAACCCAACATTAATGCCATGGCGAAATGTTCTGGAGAATGTAACTTTGCCTCTAGAATTAAATAAGAAAAAATCTTCAAAGGAAGAAGCTCTAATGTGGCTAGAGAGGGTAGGTTTAAAAGACAAAGAAAAGAGTTATCCTAATGAATTATCTGGCGGTCAAATGATGAGAGTTTCTATTGCTCGATCACTCATTAATGGATGTAATCTTTTATTACTTGATGAGCCTTTTGCAGCACTAGATGAGATCACAAGAAGGAAACTTGAGGATGATCTCCTAGAAATATGGAAAAAAGAAAAGTTTACTGTATTGTTTGTTACTCATTCTGTATCTGAGGCAATTTATTTATCTCAAAGAGTGCTCGTTCTTTCATCAGGTCCGGGTAAGATTGTGTATGAAAAAAATATCAGTCAATATAATTCAAAAAAAGAATTTAGAGGAAGTAAAGAATTCCAAGCTATAAATAGTGAAATTTTTGAAAAATTAAAAAGTGGAGTAAATAATGAATAAATTATCGACTTATTTTTCTCCAATAGTTGCACTAATTATCATTTTTATAATATGGGAGTTTCTTGTTAATTTATTTTCTATACAACTCTATATCTTGCCAGCCCCAACAGATATTTTTCTCTCTTTAAATGATAATTTAAGTGAATTACTGCTGGCAACATTAAATACACTGAAAATTACATTATTTGCGTTCTTAATTGCTACACTTATAGCAATAGGTTTAGCTATAATTTTTTCCTTATCAAAGATTTTGGAAATCTCTCTTTATCCAATTACAGTAATCTTTCAAGTGACCCCAGTTGTTGCAATTGCGCCATTAATTATAATATGGGTAGGTCTAGATAACGCTGAAATAGCAATACTTATTTTGTCGGTAATAGTTGCCTTTTTTCCTGTACTAGCAAATACTAATTTAGGCTTTCGTTCAGTTGATAAAAATTTAAAAGAACTGTTTCTTATAAATAGAGCTTCAAAGTGGCAAACTTTAACAAAATTGAATTTACCTTACGCAACTCCTTATATTTTGACTGGGATGAAGACTTCAATAGGTTTGGCATTAATTGGAACTGTTGTAGCAGAATTTGTAGCTGGCACTGGCTCATCTGCTGGTTTATCTTGGATTATTATAGAATCTGGTAACAGATTAGATATAGCGAAGCTATTTTCCGCTTTAATATTGCTTGTATTATCAGGAATATTTCTATTTTTATTAATGTCTACCATAGAATATAGTATTTTAAGGCGTTGGCATCAAAGCGTAAAAGAAAATGAAAGTTAAAAGATGAAAAAATTATCTAAAAAAGCGGCTACAGTTAGTGAAGCTTTAGATACTCGTTTGACATGTAGAGCTTTCACCAACAAAGTTCCAGAAAAGACAGTAATTATTGATCTTTTAGAAAAAGCTAAAAGAGCCCCATCAGGTGGGAATCTTCAACCATGGAAAATATGGGTTGTTTCAGGAAATCCTTTAAAAGATTTCATTGAAGATGTTGCTAATAAAATTAAAGAAAACCCTATGGGAGAAGGAACAGAATATAATATTTATCCCAAAAATTTGAAAGAGCCATATGAGTCAAGACGAAGGGAAGTAGGAAGGTCTATGTATGAGGTTTTGAATATACCTAAAGAAGATAAAGCTGGAAGGCTTAATCAATTTAAAAGAAATTTTGAATTCTTTGGCGCTCCTGTAGCAATCTTTTTTGCAATCGATAGGCAGATGCAAGAGGGTCAATGGTCAGATTTAGGAATGTTTATGCAGTCAATTATGCTGTTATCAAGAGAAGAAGGCTTACATACAGCACCACAAGAGGCATGGGCAATTTGGTATAAAACAGTTAGTAAATTCTTAAATATACCTGAAGAATTAATGCTATTTTGTGGAATGGGCATTGGTTACGCTGATGAAGATGACCCAATAAATACATTTAGGAGTAAAAGAGTAGATATTGAAGATTTTACAGACTTTATAGGGTTTTAAATAATTCGTTTATCTCTAAATATATCAATTTTCTCTTCAGAGAAACCTAGTTCAGTTAGAATTTGATTTGTATCTTCACCTAGAGTTGGGGGTCTCTTTTTAATTTTATTTTCTGAATTTGAGAGATTTATCGGTAATCCCATAACGGGCGCAGGTTTACTTAATCCTGGGTATTCTACATCTTGAAAAAAATTCATCTGATTAACATGTTCATCTTTTAAAACATCAGCTAAATTATTAACTGGCCCAGCAGGCACCTGAGCTTCAGAAAGTAAATTTAAAGCCTCTTTTGATGATAAACCTTTGCACCAATCTTGAGTTTTATCACTTAGAATTTGAGAGTTTTCTCCTCTTTTAATATCAGTAGAAAATCTAACATCATTAAGAAAATCTTCAGCCCCTACTAAATTTGCCCATCTTTTAAACAATGGCTCCCCAAGAACTTGGACAACAATCCATCCATCTTTTGTTTTAACTATATCTACAGGTCCTGCATAAGGACTTTTATTTCCAATTGCTTTTCTATTTTTATTTGTTATAGCCTCTTCGATGAGATGAGTATTCATGAATGCTAGAGATGTAGCAAAAAGAGCTCCTTCAACAACTTGCCCTTTGCCAGTTTTCTCTCTGTCAATAATTGCAGCCAGGGTACCCATAGCTGTAAGTGATGCAGTTCCATAATCAACATAAGGAGAATAGGCTTTTATTGGCTCATCTTCATACCCAGTTAAATGTGTTGCTCCGGACATAGCCTGACCAACACCATCAAATCCAACCCTTTCAGAATATGGTCCACCGTGACCAAATGCAGAAACAGTGGTTAGTATTATTTTATCGTTATATTTTTTGATTGTTTCATAATCTATACCCATTCTTTTTAGGGTTTGAGGAGGAAGATTAGCTACCACGACATCTGCTGATTCAATTAGCTTTTTAACTATTTCTTGAGATCCATCCTTTGTAGGATTTAATGTTAATCCTTTTTTATTTCTATTCATTTGCATAAACATGGCGCCTTCACCATTGGGATTTCCTATAGGATGTATATATCTATCTTCGGAACCATCAATTCTTTCAACCCTTATAACTTCCGCGCCTAGATCCCCTAGAAGTGCAGCACAATAAGGACCAGCAATATACCTTCCAAAATCTAAAACTCTAATTCCATTTAAAATATTCAACTTAAACTCCTTTATGAACATTAAAAAAAATTAATATTAAAGAAATGTTCTGGTAAAAGAAACTATTAGATAATGGTTTGATTAAAAAATATTTGGCCACATCTATATTAAAAGCCTCCCCCATCATATAGATGAGGCCAAATTAAAATAATGACATAATTGGTTAATATGAATTATTCTTATAAGAGGAGTAATTTATGCATATATTGCTTGTAGAAGACGATAATGAGACTGCATCTTATTTAATGAAGGGCCTCAAAGAAAGTGGTCATGTAGTAGATAGGGCTAGTGACGGAAATGAAGGCCTGTTTATGGCTTTTGACTCAAATTTTGATGCATTGATTGTTGATAGGATGCTTCCAGAATTAGATGGTTTAACTTTAATTACTAAAATTAGAGAAAAAAATTCAGATATACCAATAATAATTCTTTCGGCCTTAGGTGAAGTAGATGAGCGTGTAAAGGGCCTTAAATATGGTGCAGATGACTATCTGGCGAAACCTTTTTCCTTTTCAGAATTATTAGCACGTCTAGATGCTGTAATTAGAAGAAACCAACATGATAATAACAACAGTTTGCTTGAATTAGGTGATTTAAAACTTGATTTATTAAGCCGTAGAGTTGAAAGGGAGGGACAAATTATTGATCTACAGCCTAGAGAATATAAACTCTTGGAGTTTTTACTTAGAAGGCCTAATCAAGTTGTTACAAGAACTATGCTTTTAGAGGGTGTTTGGGAATATCATTTTGATCCTCAAACAAATGTTATTGATGTTCATATATCTAGATTACGCTCAAAAATAGATAAACCTTTTAAAGGAAAGCAAATGCTCTTTACTGAACGCGGCGCTGGGTATGCTTTAAGGCATGATGAATAATCCATTTAATTTAGCTAGTTTTAGACTAATTTTTACCTATACGATGCTTTTAGGATTGTCGATTGGGCTTGTTTTGATGTTTTTATATTATACAACAGCAAGAGATATTGAGTTAGAAGCTGATCAAAAAATAATAGAGAAAGTAGAAGATTTAAATAATATTTACTTAAGATATAGAGAGCAAGGTCTTTTAAATTACATAAGAAGCGAAACATCTAGAGCAACACTTGATATTTATAGGCTTTATGACTCACAAAATAACTATATAGCAGGTAATATAAAATCTGAGCCTAATGATGTTAAAGTCAATGATGATGGGTGGATAGAGTTTGCATATCAAGTAAATGAAAATGGAGTTGAAAAAGTCCATTATGGTAGAGGAAGAAATTTTATAACTCCACGTAGGAATTTAAGATTAATTGTTGGCAGGGTAGTAAATGATGAAAAGATTCTGAAAGAGAGATTTCTTTATAGCTCTTTATGGTCAATTCTAATTATTATTTTTCTTGGAATCTTTGGAGGATATATCCTAAGTAGAAATTTTCTAAAAAGAATTTCAGATATAAATAAAACAAGTAAAAAAATCATGGATGGTAATCTAAAAGAGCGTTTACCAACAACAAAAGGTAGAGATGAATTAAATCAATTATCATCTAATTTAAATGAAATGTTAGATAGATTAGATTCCCTAATGACCAATATGAAGGAGGTCTCTGATAATGTTGCTCATGATTTAAGAACTCCTCTAAACAGAATTAGAACAAATTTAGAGGTCACATTAATGTCAAACCCAGATATAGATCAATATAAGAAATCGTTTGAAGATGCCCTTGTAGAAACTGATAATTTGATCAAAACATTTAATTCCATTTTGTCTATATCAAAAGTTGAATCAGGTACGTCAGATTTAGACAGAAATCCAGTAAGCCTGAAAGAATTAATTTTAAATATGCATGAGTTATACGAGCCTATTGCTGAATCAGATGGGATTAAATTAAATTACGAAGTTAATGAAGATATTATTATTAATGGCAATTACAATTTACTCTCTCAGGCTTTAGCCAATTTAATTGAAAATGCTATTAACTATGGTTGTTCAAATAATAATCCAGCTATAAATGTTGGAGCAAAACAAAATGAAAACCTTTTATCTTTATGGGTAAGCGATAATGGTATTGGAATTAGAGATGCTGATAAAGATAAAGTATTAGAGAGATTTGTGAGACTTGATTCTAGTAGAAGTTTAAAAGGTTCTGGATTGGGTTTAAATCTTGTTAGCTCAGCCGTTAAGTTTCATGAAGGCGCTTTAAAATTAATAAATGCTAAGCCTTCAGGCTTGATTATATTGATTGAAATACCTTTAGACTCCTAAGTACCGCCATCAACAAAAAGACATTGTCCAGTTACCCAGCTTGACGCATTAGATGCCATAAAGACTACTGCCGCACCTATATCTTCAGGAGACCCCCATCTATTGAGAGGAATAGGAATATATTTCTTTAATTCTTTTTCTCTTTCTTCTGTATGCATGTTCATTGAATCCTTAAAGTTTTCTGTTGGTATTGGACCTGGAGCAATAGCATTAACCCTAATTTTAGGGGCTAACTCCAATGCAAGAGTTGCTGTCAAACTGTTGACAGCAGCTTTCGAGGCGCCATACGGACCGTTTTTTAGATTTCCTTGCATATTTTTTGACGAACTAGAAGAAATATTAATTATTGCACCTCCCTCCCGCATTTTCTTGGCTGCAGTAACACAGCCATTAAAAACAGCAGTGAAGTTAAGATTTATTTGTGCTTCAAACTCCTCAAAAGAAGTCTTAGTAAGATAGCGAGGAGTTCCATCCGGTAAACCTCCAGCGTTATTAACCCATGTACTTATTTTACCAAACTCTTTAAGAGCTTTTTCACTTAAGTCTTCAAAAGAATTTGGGTTTGTAACATCTATCGGCACTACTATTGCCTCTCTTCCTAATTTCTTAATTTCCTCTTGTACTTCGTTAAGGTCATTTTCTGTTCTGGAGGCAAGGACAACATTTGACCCAGCTTCAGCTAAAGCAATTGCAATTCCTTTTCCTATACCTTTTCCAGCACCCGTTACAACAGCTACATCATCTTTTAAATTAAATAATTCTAAAATTGGCATATTATTGTCCTCCTTATGTTATAATTGTTTAGAGAAAAGTTATGGTCAATTGGTTTATATATATTTTTTTCATTTTATTTCTAATATTCTTTTTTGTTTATGTTTCTGGAAATAGAGAAACAATTGATATAAGTGATTTGGAAATAAATAGTGAGTATTCTTTTTTTAATAATAGCCATGGTAAAACTGCTTATTATTCAATTGGTGAGGATAGTAATGAACCTTTAATTCTTATTCACGGCGTTACTGTTCCTTCGCATTATTATAAAAAGATTGCCATTAGCTTATCTGAAATTGGCTATAAGGTTTATGTTTATGATCATTTCGGAAGAGGTTATTCTGATAGGCCAAAAATAAAATATAATATGCATACTTATCAAAACCAACTAAATGATTTTATTAATCATTTATCGTTAGATAATTTTACTTTAATGGGAGTGTCTATGGGAGGCGCTTTAGCATCTAATTATGCAGCTAAAAATCCAGTTAAAGTTAAAGCCTTAATTTTAAATGTACCTTTTGTTGGATTGCAGACAATTGGGTTAGAAAACTTTGCATCTATCCCAATTTTTTGGGATTTCTATTTGAGGTTTTTTATTATTAATAGGTTAGTTGAAAGAGGATATGGTCTAACTGATGATAACCAAGACCCAGATCATTTCATCGAGCAATTTAATGTTAAAGGGACTCAATACTCGTTTAGTTCTCTTATGAAAAACTTCACAAAGCATAATTTTTATAATGATTATCAATTAATCAATGATTATGAAATCCCAGTTCACATTACTTATGCTCCTGATGACGAAGATGTCCCAAAAGACTCAATACTAAAAGCAATTGAATTAGTTCCTGACGCTAAAACATTTTCGTTTGAAGGCGGACATAATATTATAAACTCTAGAACCGAAGAGATCGTTTCTCTTATTAATGATTTTAAATCTAATAATTTAAATGACTAGATTGTGCTGGCCAAACCCTTAGCCGAAAGAATTTCTATCCAATATCCATCAGGATCTTTTATAAAAGCAAGGCCTTTCATATTTCCATCATCTGGTTTTTTTTGGAACTCTACTCCAAGAGATTCAAATCTTTCGCATGCCTCATAAACATCTGGGACAGTTATGCCAATATGACCAAATCCTCTAGGATCAGAATTACCATCATGATGAGAAAAGTTTTCATCATTTTCTGTTCCCCAGTTATGAGTTAATTCTAAAACAGCCTTTTGGCTTAAAGTATAAGCAAATCTATCCTGGTTATTTTCAGGAACTGGATCATCTCCATCTCTAAGGTAGGCAAGAAAATATAAAGAGAATTTAAAATCTGGGAAGTCTAATTTTTTTAAAATAGTCATACCAAGGACTTTAGTATAGAAATCAATTGATTTTTCAGGGTCTTTTATCCGAAGCATAGTTTGGTTAAATACATATTCTAGTGTTTCTTGATCAGGATTTTGAGACATTTCTTGCATAGTAAGACTCCAATTCAGTTTTAATTTATATGATATATTATTAACAAAGGTATAAAAAAAGGCCATTTAAAAATGGCCTTTTTAATTATAATTTAGTTATTTGATTAAAATTCTGCTGTAAGGTTTACACCAAATACTTTTCCAACAGTTGGTGAACCAAAAATCATCAAGCTTGATATATCTCTAACAGGAGCAACAATTTCATCTGTTAAGTTTCTACCAAAAGCAGAAATTCTATAATTTGACCAACTATATGTTACTGATGCATCTACTCGATCTTGAGAAGGAACTTTACCTACTGCAATATTTGTAGTGGTAGATTCCTGTTCATCAATAAAGCTATATTTTGCAAATATACTTAATTCACCAGGACCAACAGTCGCAGTATATGTTCCTCCAACAGAGAAAGTCATTTCAGGTGAAAATTTTGGTGTTAATGCATCATTATTTGTTGGCTCAATTAAACCTTGAGCATTTGCTCCATCTAAGTCAGCTATGAAGCCATCATACTCGGCATCAAGAAAACCAACATTTACAAAAGCTTCTAAATTTGAGGAAACAAGAGCCTTCATTTCAACTTCTAATCCCTCATAGAGAACACCAGCCACATTATCAATGACAGTAACAACTGTTCTTGTAGTTGGATCAAGTTTAATAGTATCCTCTTGCTTATCTTCAAAGTCATTTCTAAAATATTCAGCATTTAGTTGGATTCTTTTGTCAAGAAGAAGGCTTTTTACACCAACTGAAAGTGTTTTTGCAAATTCAGGATCGTATGTATTCTTAAAGTCTGCGACATTCTGATTCCTTCCAAAGAAACCACCACTCTGGAAACCTTCTGAATAAGTTACATATGTCATTACATCTTCACTGACTTGATAAGTTAAGCCAATCTTTCCTGAGATTTCATCATACTTTTTTAGAAGGTTTGCTATGCTAGGCTCACCTGGAAGTCCAATGTTTTCAAAGTTATTGATATAAGCTCTCTCATTAGTCGTGAAATAAGACTGTCCACCAATAAATGCTTTTTCTTCTTCAGTGTATCTAATACCAAAAGTAAGCATCACTTTATCATTTAATTGATAATCAAGATTCGCAAATACTGCTTGGGATTCTGTTTGTTGTTCTTGAAGAAGCTTTTGAACATAATTTGGTCCAAGTCCATTTTCAAGTCCTGGTTCAGCTCTTAAAGCTCCAACTGCGCCTACAAGCATTGCTTCATATAAAAATGGAGGAACTAGAGTTGACCAAAATGAACCTCTAGTAATCCAGTCCTGATGATATGTACTGTCCCAAAAATAAGCTCCAACTGTTAGGTTATAATTATCTTGGATAGTTTCATATCTTATTTCGTGACTTTCTTGTTCATAATAGTTTGCAGCTTCAATCCAAATCCAAGGCATTGGCGTTCCATCATATTCCCAATAAGTATCCTCTTTTTCGTCACGATAACCACCAGTATAAACAATTCTACTATTATCATTTAGTTCATATGACATGTTTAGTGTAACTGCATCAGTATCGAATTGACCTGGATTAGTGCTATTAGTGTTATATGTGGTCGGGCTAGCAGTTTTATCATTAGACTCGCATGTATTATGCATACCGGGATTGAATGCCATTACAGGTCCTAATGCAGCACCCGTTTTTGGTGTCCCATCAGGATAAAGTGGATCATAAACATTACAGATCACAGTCGTTGCATCATTTTTATTAGTCCATGCTCCAACATCACTTCCATCATCATATGTTTCAAGAGTTAAATGAGCTTCAAATCTATCTGTTGTAAATAATAATGATGCACCATAATTAGTGTAATCTTTCTTTGGCCCATCTGTTTGTACATAGGTATTGTAAAGGTGACCATCATTTTTGATAGATGTTCCAAAAAGCTTAAGAGCAAGTGTATCGTCAATAATTGAAGTATTGATAATAGCTCTTAATTCTTCTTGTCCATTATCACCAAGAGTAGCTTGAACTTTACCACCAAATTCACCTGTTGGTTTACTTCTCATAACTCTAATCACACCACCATTAGTGTTTTTACCAAAAAGAGTACCTTGAGGGCCTCTAAGAATTTCAATTCTTTCTAAATCGAAGTTTTCAATAACTTGACCAGAGTTAGTACCGATAGCAACGCCATCTAGTTCAACAAGAATTTTTGGATCAAATGATTTATCAGATTCACTAGAGTTAATACCTCTAATTGTTATGGCCGAACCCCTAGCCCTAACTGATGTTTCTCCAATAATAACATTTGGCGCAAATGCGCTTAAATCTGCAATGTTACGTATTGTAGCATCCTCAAGTTGTTCAGTTATAGCAGTTATAGCTATGGGAACATCTTGAAGTGATTCTTCTCTTTTTTGTGCTGTAACAATTATTTCTTCAATCTCTAAACCTGATGTTTCTTCTTGAGCAAATGAAGAGCTCAAGAACATCGGTAAAATTAAAGAAAAAGATAAACCCAAAAAAATAAATTTAATTTGGTTAAATAAATTAGACATAATTTTCCTCCCGAAAAGAAATTATTATTATTATTATTTCTTAAATGTGATCAATATAATCAAAATATTACTATTTATTTAATTAATAGCAATTATTTTGTTAATAAAATAAAGGCAATAAAAAAAGGCCGTAATTTACGGCCTTTTTTTGTTTTTCTTTTAATCACATTTTATATTTATATTGTAATGTAAAAGTCTTACCTTGTTGAGTTGTTACAGCTTGGTCTTGTATAAGAGCAGAAGTACCAGTTTGTGTTGAAATTCTTCCTGGAATTGCACCACCTGTAATAATAACGATTTCATCACCAAGGTTTCTTCCAATTAGATTAAACGAATGTTTACCATCTTCGGAGTATAAGCTTAATGCAACATCATTAATCCAGAAAGAATCCTGCATTGGTGAATCTATGTAAGTTCCCCAACCGTATTCATCACTATATCTTGCGTCAGTCGAAATATTATATCTCCAACCATTTGATAATCCAGAGTCATAGCTTAAGCCAAGGGATCCAGCTATTTCGGGGCTATAAGATCTTTTACTACCTTTAAGATTTTCTCCGCCAGGTGTTATAAAATCACCAGTATTAGTAGCATCTGTCCAGGCAAATTGTCCCCTTAAAGATAGCCCAGGTATATCTGTGTACCAGAGTAAATCTGCTTCAAATCCCTCAGTTTCAACTGCACCTGCATTAAAAGTACTGAACTGTATAATTGCCGCATCGAAAAGTTGGACCTGAAGATTAGTGTATTCATACTTATAGTATGTAGCATTTAATCTCATATTATTATCAAGAAGATTAGATTTTAAACCAATTTCAAATCCATCTACTTCTTCAGAATCATAAATCAATGCATCAAAGCCTTCGAAAGTAGGAGATAAAGGATTAATAGATGCTGTCGGTAAGGCACTATTATCAATTCCACCAGATTTAAAAGCTTTTTTATAAGCAACATAAATACTAGTATCTTCATTAATGTAGTAATTTATCGCAACTTCAGGAGATAGATTGTCATCCTCAAATTCTAAACCTTCAATTAAAGGAGGAGCACCAAAACCAAAAGCAGCAGCAGCAGCATGGATATAAGGAATCTTAATATATCCTGTCTTTTCTTCTTCAGTATATCTTGCGCCAAATGATAATTCAGTTCTTTCATTGACATCAACATAAATAGCAATACTAGCTGACCTTACATCAGTATCAAGATAATGATCTTTATTATAGTCATATGCATTTCCTGTAGCTGGGTCTGGTCCTACAAGGGCAGATGTTGGATCAAAAGCACCAAAAACCGCTAAAACTGGACCAAATATATTTGGTGTAATTGGAAGGTTAAAAGCATATTGATGAGCATCAAATCTTTGCTCAATTTCTTGAACGAATAAACCTGCTTGGAAGTTAAATGCTCCATCAAAATCACTAGTAAGCCTTAACTCTTGCGATGTATGTTCGTATACATTTCTATGCAAACCACCGTAAACACCTGCACCATAGCTATAGTCATCTAATTCAACATGATCTAATTCAACGATGCTTGTAATGGATGTTAAAGCAAGTTCATCATTAATATCCCAATCTACTTGTAAAGAAATCAAATCAGTTTCTTGATCTAGTCCAGGCTCTCCATTATCAAAACCATAAGGAAGTCCAGCCCTTAATCCCGGCTCTAAATTAATCTTAGAAGTGTTACCATTGACGACACAATCATCAGCACCAACCCTAGTTGTGAAAGCAGCTGTTGCTCCTGGAACTCCAGTTATTTGATGAGCAAGAGGATTACCAAGTCCGTCAGCGCACCATTCCTCTTGATACATTGTTCCACCACCATCATTTTCATATTTTGAATATTGATACTTTAATTTTGCTGTTAAGGTTTCAGTGGGTGTCCATAGAAGAGTTAATCTTGCATTTGTTGACTCCTCACCAAAAAAAGGTTTAGTACCGTTTCCATAAGGCATAGGATCGTTACCGAATGAATAATTTTCACGAAGTTCATCTGTTTCACTTGTGCCAAATGCAAGTCTAGCTAGTAAATTATCACTTATTGGTCCAGATATAACTCCTTCAAAAAATGTTGTTTCGTGCTCAGTTTCAACACCAACACCAAACTCAGCTTCAAATTCATCCGTAGGGTCGTTTGTTTTGATTGATATCACGCCAGCCGTCGCAGATTTACCGAAGTATAAAGATTGCGGTCCTTTAAGAACTTCGATTTGTGACATATCAAGATAAGCATTGTGAATAAATCGCCCTCTATTAACCACTACACCGTCGATATTAATTGCAACTGATTGATCAAAAGCGGCAGAGATTGAACTCGAGCCAATTCCTCTTAAATAAATATTGGATCCATTTCCAGAACCTCCAGCATTAATTCTAAAATTCGGAACCATTTTTGCTGCATCAGTTAAGCTTGTTATATTATAACGATCAAGATCAACTTCTGACATCACTGAAACAGTAACAGGAACATCTTGTAAGCTTTCATCTTGTTGTCTTGCAGTTACTATAATTTCTTCTATTCCAGAATTTTCAACTTCTTGGGCATAAGAAGAGAGAGAAGTTAATGATAATATCATTAACGAAGAGCCTATTAAAAGGCGGTTGAATGTTTTCATTTTTTCCTCAAATTTTTGTAATCTAATTTTTTTTTTATTTTTTTGTTTTTAAATCTACAATCATATTAATGACCATTTTTAAAAAAAGATCAATATTTATTGATTTTTAAGTTGTGGATAAAAAAAAGGGCCAATTGAAATGGCCCTTTTTAATTAATTATTTAATTATTAATTAGAATTCGTAAGTTAATTCAACTCCAAACTTACGTCCTTCATTAATTGTTCCAATTGCAAATAGAGGCATAATAGGATCAACAACTTCAAATTGTTCATCAGTAAGATTTGTGCCATATGCTACAATTGACCAACCATCTTGGAAGTATCCAATAGATGCAGTCAGATTTTCTGTTTCTGGCGCTCTCGCAAGAGAAGCATTAAGAAGATCTGTTTCTTGCTCACCAATTCTATTGTATTTTGCAAAAACATCTACAGTACCATTTCCAGCAGGAATAGATAATGTACCGCCAATACCCCATGATTCTTCAGGAGCAAATCTTGGCGTTAAGAAATCAGCAGATTCAATTTTTGTAATTCCATCGCTTTCATTGATATCTGTAAAGAAACCTTGATATGAAGCATCTAGAGTTCCGTAGTTAGCAAAAACACGTAGATATTCGCTAACAAGCCATTGAATATCGATTTCAAAACCTTCATATTCTGCAGCAGCAACATTAGACCAGAAGGAAGCAACAGTTTTTGTTTGAGGATCAACCTGAGTTGATTCTTCCTGCTTACCAGCATAATCATTCATAAAGTAGGCTGCATTAAGTTGAACTCTTCTATCAAATAAGAAAGTTTTGATACCTAGTTCAGTGCTTTCTGAAAATTCAGGATCATATTGGTTTCTTCTCATATGTTTTGTTTGCTGAACAACAGCATAGAAACCACCTGAGTGAAAGCCTTCTGTATATGTTAGGTATGCAAGAGCATCATCATTGATTTGATATGATGCACCTACTTTAATAGATGTATCATCCCATTTCTTTTGAAGATCGGCATAATCAGGGAAGTTACGTCCTTCACCTATATCATGACCAGCAAGATATGCCTGACCAGCATAGAAATCCTTTTCTTCTTCTGTGTATCTAACACCACCTGTAAGAGTCCATCGATCATTTACAGACCAATCCATCTGAGCGTAAGCAGCCTTAGATTCTGTTTTTTGAGTAGAATAAAGAATTTGGTAGAGTGTACCAGTAGGATATGCAGGTTCTGTAGGGTCACATGCAACGGAATAAGTAGGCTCAAAGAAGTCTTGGCATAGTTCCCATTGACCTGGAGCAGATAAGGCTCCACCAAAAAGAACTCCCCAGAATGTTCCACCTGTTGCCCAATCCTGAGTATGTTCTTTTTCAAACATATAAAGACCAGCAGTTAATT
This sequence comes from Alphaproteobacteria bacterium, assembly GCA_045565415.1. Lineage (GTDB taxonomy): Bacteria > Pseudomonadota > Alphaproteobacteria > MED-G09 > MED-G09 > AG-430-B22. Next base: position 19,722 of record JBJLFK010000004.1, read on the forward strand.
CAACATTAGCAAATGAGCCATTAAGTTGAAACTCATGACTTGTTTGATCATAAACATTCCACCTTTCAAGTGTAATGAAAGGAGCTGCAGATCCATCATAGTCATAAATACGATCCTCAGTTACATCTCTATAACCACCAATGTATTTAAGAGTTACATTCTCATTTAACTCATAAGTCATTTGAAGTGTAATTGCATCTGTCTCAACATCAGCATCATGCTGTGTATCATTCTCTGCATAAGGAAGTTGATCAGGAGAAGTTCTGCAAGCTTCAGCATAAATTGCACAAGCTAATAATCCACCACTGAAATCGGTTACATTTGGACCTGGAGGTGGAGGAGGTATAACGCCAGGCGCTACATTAAAGTTTTGGTTATAAGCTTTTAATGCGCTTTTATCATGCATTGATTCTAAAGTTAAAAGAGCTTCAAATCTATCGTTTGGCGTAAATAATAATGTTACACCATAGGCTTGATAATCTTCTTCACCATTATGGCCACCAATAGTAATATTTGGAATCCAGCCATCACTTTGTCTAGAAGTTGCAAAGAATTTTGCTGCTAAATTATCTGATAATTTAGTATTTATCACAGCTCTTAATTCTTGACGCCCATCTTCACCAATAGTTGCTTTTACTTTACCACCAAACTCTCCAGTCGGACGAGTTCTGATAACATTTATCACACCACCAGTTGTATTTTTACCAAATAAAGTACCTTGTGGACCTCTAAGAATTTCAATTCTTTCCATATCAAAATTATCTAATAATGATCCAGCATTCTGACCTAGATAAACGCCATCAACATTAACAGCAATTGGCGAGTCAAAAGTGTTATCAGTATTAGTAGCAGCAGCAATACCTCTAATTTGTATAGCTGTAGCACCACCTCTACGTCCTTCACCACCAAGAACAACATTAGGCGCATATCCAGTAACATCTGAAATGTTTCTAATTGTTGAGCTTAGAAGCTCTTCATCCATAGCTGTAATTGATATTGGAACATCTTGAGCAGATTGTTCTCTTTTTTGAGCTGTAACAATAATTTCTTCAATTTGAAGACTTGATCCGCTCTCATCTTGAGAATAACCTGTTGAAGTAAATGTGCTTGCAACTAAAAAAGACGCAAACAGAAATACTAGTTTATGTAAGTTTTTCATAAAACCCCCCCATAAAATTTTTATTATTATGATTAATAATACTTAAGAGGTTATTGTGCAAATTTTAGACCTAAATACAATCAATAAATAATGAAAATTTATGCTATTAATAAAAAAAAACGACCCAAAAAAAGGGCCGTTTTCTAAGAAGTGTTGTATTAATACAACTATTTGATAATTACTTGTTACCTATCCACAATCTACCAATTATTAAATAGCCAACTGAAAGGATAAATAATATTCCTAGTAGATCAGGTGTTAGATTGAAATTTGGTACTTCTGTACTTCCGTTTGCATTACTTATAAAAGATTCTGCTCTAGCTGAAATATCAGCTCCGCTTCCCTTAAGAACTGCTAAACTATGTGCGGCGCTTTCAAAATTAAACCGAACCCAACTTAACGCTACATTAAATTGATATAAGCCAACTAAACCAAATATCGTTACAGCAATTTTCATTATTATTCCTGCATTACTTTCAATACTTATACTAGCTGCTCTACCTGCAACCCATAATAAAAAAGCCCAAACTAAACCAAATAATGCGGTTGTATTTAATGATAGACTTAACTGATTGTATATTTCTATTTCATTCATTATTTATCCTCCAAAAAAGTTATTGCTTATCACTCCATATAAATTAATTTATGTAAAGTTATTAATCTTTATCTTTTAATGAAGATTTAATGACAAAAAATATATAAAGAGCTTGCAAACAAGACTGCTACAGGGTTAAAAGTTTTATAACTGTTGGGGCGTAGCCAAGCGGTAAGGCAACGGGTTTTGATCCCGTGATTCGTAGGTTCGATCCCTACCGCCCCAGCCAAATATTCATATTGAAATTTCACCTATATCCATGATAGTATTTTTACCATCCCAGTTTTTTGATGCATTTTTTATCATCTCAAACATGGCATATCCACCCTCAGATAGTTGAGCAATCTCTAGTATTGCTCCAAAATTATTTTCTTTATCTAAATATGCAAAACTTCCTCCATCTTGAGTCCTTCCTCCTTGAATATTTTTATACCCAGAATCTTCAAAATCCCTAATATCTTTATTTATATCTTTTGAGAAAGTGCAAAAGTGATGAACAGTATTTTTTTTATTGTTCACATAATCATTATAAATTGAAGGTGTTTCGCAATGTTGTTTAATTAGCTCAATTTGTATATCACCAGAGTATGCGAGGGCTACTGAAAAATCTATGTTTGTATCATTTCCATTATAATAGACATCATTTAAATCAAGATGTTCCAATATAATAAAGGGCCCTACATTTAAATTTTTTGTCCAATGATTAATTGGATCATTAAAATCATCAACTACAATACCTATTTGCTCCATAGGCCCAAAGAATTTTTCCATTTTTATATCCCCATCAATATTTAGTAATTTAATATTAGATGAATTTTACTTTTATTCTATAAAATAAATTTTCCTTCAAAATTCTATGTTATATTATATTTGTGGGTGATAATTATTCTTATATTTTCATGGCTTCTTTAATTGGAGGTTTGTGTTTATCATTAAACTTGTTCGGGATATTATTTTCGAGAGTAATTATTATTGATTCCTTTCCTTTTAAATTTATAAAAAATCATAGCTATAATTTTTCTAAATTTAAAAAACATCTTCCCTTAATTTTAATTAATTTATCAATTATGTGTTTGTTATTTCCATTAGGAATTTTGATGATAAGCGACTGGATAATTGTTCCTTATGACAACCTTTTAATCTTTCTATTTCAAATTATTGTAATATTAATTATCGATGATTTTTACTTTTATTGGTTTCATAGACTTTTACATAAAAATAAATTTCTTTATAAAAAAATTCATATTATTCATCACAAGGCTAGCAATCCTTTTCCAGCTGATTATCTGTACGAACACCCACTTGAATGGATGGCAGGCTTATTAGGTCCTTTTATTGCTTTTTTAATTCTTGGCGAGGTTTATTTTGAGACTATTGTACTTTATTTAATTATTAGAGTTCTTCATGAGCTCGATATTCATTCTGGAATTAAATCATCTATATATAAATACTTCCCATTTGCAGGGGTTAATGAATATCATGCTTTACACCATAAGTATCACAGCAATCATTTTGCTTCCCTATTTTCTTTTTGGGATATAATTTTTAAAACCCATAGCAAATATTAAGAATCTTCTGTTTTAGAAGTTTCAATTATTTTTTCTTTTTTTCTAAATAAAACGACACTAGTAAGAATCATAATAGAAGCAATTATTTCAACACTAATAAATATAGTTGCAAAGTCAGCATTATATATTTGCCAAGCAACTATTCTCATTATCGCTGCTGAAAATAAAATAATGACTGCAGAAATGAGAAATGTAATATTTTTAAAAATACTACCAAGCAAACAAAAAATACCTACACCTATAAAAAATGCAGAGAAATCACCAATTTGTGTGCTTCTTCCAATACCTTCAAGGTATTGCATTCCAAGGCCATTCGATGCCGCTAATGGATTTGTTATCCAGGTGTATGCATTAGATAAGAACAACAACCCAGGAAGAAAACTTAAAACTCTAGCAATAATTTGTTTCATATTATCCTCAAATTTTTTTCAAATTAAACTATTAGTAAAGGCTATATTAGACTATTAAAAGTAATATAACTTAAATTTGAAAAATAATGAATAAAAGAGCTTTAATTACTGGAATAACTGGACAGGATGGATCCTATCTATCTGAATTATTAATAAATAAGGGTTATGAGGTTTATGGAGCTGTTCGAAGGACTTCATCTATAAACACTAGCAGACTATCTGAGTTAGGTATTTTAAATAAAATAAATCTAGTTACCATGGACCTTGCAGAGATTACAAATATCCAAAGAGTGATCGAAGAAATTAAGCCTGATGAAGTTTATAACTTGGCCGCCCAAAGTTTTGTCCAGACATCTTTTGATCAACCAATCTATACATCTGAAATTGATGCAATAGGTGTTACAAGAATTCTAGAAACAATAAGAATGTTGGGAGGTAATATTAAATTTTATCAAGCTTCCACATCAGAAATGTTTGGTAAAGTGCAATCCTCACCTCAAAATGAAGAAACTCCTTTTTATCCAAGAAGTCCATATGGTGTTTCAAAATTATATGGTCATTGGATGACAGTAAATTATAGAGAAGCTTGGGATTTGCATGCTTGCTCAGGAATACTTTTTAATCATGAATCTCCCCTAAGAGGAATAGAATTTGTAACAAGAAAAATTACTTTGGGTGTTGCAGAGATTACAAAGAACAAAAAGAAAAGCATTAGTCTTGGTAACTTAAATGCTAAGAGAGATTGGGGTTATGCAGGAGATTATGTTAATGCGATGTGGCTTATGCTTCAAAAGAAAACACCAAGTGATTATGTGATTGCAACAGGAGAAATGTATAGTGTTCGAGAATTTGTTGAAAAGGCCTTTAATGCTGTTGATACTGAAATAGATTGGGTTGTTGATGATGGAGTCGAGTCCGGGCGTTGTAAAAAAACTGGAAGTATTCTTATCGATATAAATAAAGATTTTAATAGACCCGCAGAAACAGATTATCTCTTAGGAGATGCAACGAGAGCAAAAGATGAGCTTAATTGGAAACCGCAAGTAAATTTTAATGCTCTTATTGAAATGATGGTCAAGAAAGATTTAGATAGAGTTGAAAATGATATCTATGGTTTTTAGTTAGCCAGTTTTCTTTTCCTGCATTTCTCCATAAGCTTGTTCATACTGCTCAATTAATTCATTTACTAATTCTTGAACAGTTGGATCACTTTTTATACTACCAATACCTTGTCCAGAGCCCCAAATATCTTTCCAAGCTTTTGATTTGGTATTCCCCCCTGAACCGAAATTCATTTTGGATTTATCTGCCCCAGGTAAATTATCAGGATCTAAACCTGCTTTTTCAATAGAAGGCTTAAGATAATTTCCATTAACACCTGTAAACAATGATGAGTAAACTATATCTGAAGCTGAAGATTCAATAAGCATATCTTTATACCTTTGATCAGCATTTGCTTCTTTTGTAGCAATAAATCTTGTTCCAATATAAGCTAGATCAGCCCCTAGAGCCAAAGATGACGCGATTGAATGCCCATCTGATATTGATCCAGATAATAATATTGTTCCATCAAACCATTCCTTTACTTCGCGAACTAAAGCAAAAGGTGAATGAGTTCCAGCATGACCACCAGCGCCAGCACAAACAAGTATCAATCCATCAACCCCTTGTTCAGCAGCTTTTTTTGCATGTCTAACATTAATGACATCATGAAAAACAACTCCACCGTAACTGTGTGCTGCCTCAACTATTTCAAGAGGAGGTCTTAAGCTTGTAATTATTATTGGAACCTCATGCTTTACACATGATTCCATATCTTGCATTAAACGATCATTAGAGGCATGACATATTTGATTAACCGCAAATGGAGCTGCAGGACTATCAGGGTTTTCTTGATTATGTTTATCTAATTCCTCTTTTATTTGAATTAACCATTCATCCAATACCTCTTGAGGTCTTGCATTTAGAGCTGGAAAAGAACCAACAACACCTGCTTTACATTGACTAATTACAAGCTCTGGCCCTGAAACTATAAAGAGCGGTGCTCCAACAACTGGTATTTTTAACTTGCCTTTAAGATGAGGAACTAATGCCATAATAATCTCCTATTAATAATTAAATTGAGTTTTAAATATGTTTCTATAGATTTAAATAATGTTTTTACATAATTATTTTATCTTTTGAAAGAACAATAATGTTAAAAATTGATCGATCGCAATCTATTTCAAATCTTGGTGCAAAAGTTACAGGTATAGATATGTCTAAGGATATCAAATCTCAAGACAAAGAGCTTTTAAAATCATTATGGTGTGAATGTTCAGTATTAATTTTTCCCAATCAAAAATTACCACACAATGATTTTGAAAGATTTAGTTTAATATTCGGAGAATTTGGAGAAGATCCTTTCATCGAGTCCATTGATGATCATCCAAATATTATCGAAGTAAAAAAAGAGGCAAGCGAAAAGGCTTCTCACTTTGGTGGCTCTTGGCACTCTGATTGGTCTTTTCAAAAAAAACCACCATCTGCTACTTTGCTTCATTCAAAGACAATCCCTCCAATTGGCGGAGATACTCTTTTTGCAAATACAATTGAAGCTTATGAGGGTTTGCCTAATTCAACGAAAAAAAATATTGATAATCTTAAGGTAATTCATTCTGCAGCTTTACCTTATGCTGATGACGGATTTTATGCTTTAGAAAAAGAAAAAGATAGGTCAATGAAAATTAGACCTTCGAAAGATGCAAAGAAAACTTTTACACACCCTCTTGTGAGAACTCACCCAGAATCAAAAAGAAAGGGTCTATTTATTAATCCAGTCTATTCTTTATTTATAGATGGCCTAGAAAAAAATGAGTCAGACGCATTACTTGGTGATTTATTTTCTCATATGACACAGGATCAATATATTTATAGACATATTTGGGAAGAAGATATGTTAATTATGTGGGATAATAGGGCAGTAATGCATCAAGCTACAGGTGGATATGATGGTTATGATAGATTATTACATAGAATAACTATTGCTGGAGAACAACCTTCATAAAAGGTTATGACTATCTAGAATAAATGCATACATGAATGCAGCTTCTTCTATTTGATGATATCTGCCGGATTTTCCTGCATGGCCAGCTTCCATATTTGTTTTTAAATATAGACTATTTTTATCTGTTTTTAATTCTCTTAATTTAGCAACCCATTTTGCGGCTTCCCAGTATGTTACTCTTGGATCAGTTAGACCTGCTGTTACTAGCAGCGAAGGGTATTCTTGCTTTTTTACATTATCGTATGGTGAGTATGATCGGATATTTAAAAAATCATTTTTGTTTATAATTGGGTTACCCCATTCCTCCCATTCAGGTGGTGTTAATGGTAGTGATGAATCTAGAATTGTATTTAAAACATCTACAAAAGGCACATCAGCTACCGCTGATTTGAAGAGTTGCGGTGCAATATTAAGTGTGGCACCAATTAAAAGCCCACCAGCACTGCCTCCATGTATAGTTAAATCACTAGATAATTTAGAATTTTTTAAAAATGTTGCACAGCTTATAAAATCTTTAAAAGTATTTTTCTTCTTTTTTAATTTTCCGTCTAAATACCACTGGCGTCCTTTTTCCATACCTCCTCTAATATGAGCAATTGCAAAAATCATACCTCTATCAACCAAGGATAACCTAGCTACTGAAAAGCCTGGTGTCATTGACATTCCATATGCTCCATAGCCATAAAGAAGGGTGGGTGCATTCTCTTTTATATTTTTTAATTTAAGCAAAGATACTGGTATCTTTTTTCCATCATGGCTTTTTACAAAAATTCTTTTAGTTTCATATTTATTTTTATTAAATCCTGAAGGTACTGTTTGTTGCTTAAGAATTTTTCTTTTCTTTGTGTTTAAATTGTATTCATAAATAGTTGTCGGTACATTCATAGCCGAGTAATTGACTCTTATTTTTTTGCTTTTGTATTCTATTCCTTCGTTAAAATTTAATTGATATGCTTCTTCATTAAATTTGATTTCCTCAATTTTATTAGTTTTTTTATTTATAAATTTTACTCTTGGTAAGCCATCTTTTAGTTCTTGTAATATTAAAAACTCTTTTAAATCAGCAAAATCAGTTATAAGAACACCCTTTTTATGGGGAATTAATTTTTTCCAATTTTTATTAGGATATTTCTCAACACCATCCTGTTTTTTGTTCTCTTCTATATAAGAAATTTTAAAATCGATGGCATTGTCGTTATTGTTTAAAATAATAAAACGCGACTGCTCTAGGTCATGATCAATACTATATTCAATTGCTTTTTTTCTTTTGCAGAATAGCGATAACTGTCTATCATTATCATCTTTATTTAAAAGGTATATTTCATTAGTCTCATGATCACTAATGTTTAAAACTAAATATTTTTTACTAAGAGTTTCACTTACATTTAAGAAATATCCAGGATTTTTTTCCTCATAAATTAACTGATCATCATTTTGTTTAGAATTTAAATGATGAAACCATAAACTTGAAGGCCTATGATTCTTATCCATCCCAATATAATAAAAACCAGATGAATCATTTGACCAAATAGTAGAACCGCTCGTATTCTTAAGAGTAGAGAATCTCTTTTTCTTATTTTTTATATCAAAGGTTTTAATTGAATAAAATTCCGATCCTTTATCATCATAGCTATAATTAAAAATTTCTTGATTATGCGAATATGAAACTCCTCCAGGTTTAAAATATTTGTATTTCTTACTTAAAATATTCCAATCAATTATTGTTCGATAGCGAGAGTTAGAATTATTTGATAATTTTCTTTTAAGTATTGAATATTGTAATCCTTTTTTTGTTTCTGTTAGGTATAAGTATTTCCCATCCTTAACAGGAAGAGATCTATCATTTTCATTAATTCTTGATTTAATTTCTTCAAAAATAATATTTTTTGATTTTTTTAAATGTTTTAAATTTTCATTTGTCCATTTATTTTCATTATCAAGAAATTTTTTAATATTTGGTTTTAAAATAGAAGGGTTTCTTAGTACTTCCTGCCAATTATCATCCCTTAACCAAGAGTAATCATCTTTAACAATCAAGCCATGGACTTTTATTTTTTTATTTTTTTTTCTGGCTTTTGGAGGTTCTAACCTCTTTTTAGAAACCATGATTAAAAACTTTTATTCAAATACAATAGATACTGTTTCAGCAACCATTGCAGGCCTATCTTGCCCTTGGATTTCAATACTTATTTCTGAGGTTAATTGTGTACCTCCAGCCTTTGATTGTGCCTCCACAAGTACAGATTTAGCTCTAACTTTTGAATTTACCGGGACCATATTGGTAAATCTAACTTTATTGGTTCCATAATTTATACCTCTAGTTACACTTTTTATAGTGCTTATTTGAGATGTAAGCATAGGAACTAGAGACAAAGTTAAAAATCCATGAGCAATTGTAGGCATTCCTAGTTCTGTTTCAGTTCTTTCAGGATCTATGTGTATCCATTGATGATCTCCAGTTGCATCAGCAAAATCATTTATCCTATTTTGATCAATTGAGAACCATTCACTAACTCCAATTTCTTCACCAACGCAATCGGCCAATTCGGCAACATTTTTAAATTCTCTCATTATATTCTCCTTTATTATACAATTTTAGAGCTTTTATTACCCCAGTATCGATCTTTTAATAATCTTTTATAGAGCTTTCCTGTCGGATGTCTAGGAAGTTCCTTTTCAAAATCTATCGATTTTGGACATTTGATAGAAGATAAGTTTTCTTTACAAAAATTAATTAATTCTTCCTCTAAATTTTCCCCGCGCTCTGACCATTCAATTGGCTCTATAACTGCTTTTACTTCTTCTCCAAATTCTTCATTTGGAACACCAATGACAGCACAATCAGAAACTTTTGGATGTGTGATTAATAAATTTTCGGTTTCTTGGGGATAAACATTTACTCCACCTGTAATTATCATAAATGCTTTTCTATCAGTTAAATAGAGATATCCATCTTCATCAAGTTTTCCTACATCACCCAATGTTGACCAATTACTATGAATAGGATGTCTAGACTCTTTTGTTTTTTTTTCATCTTTATGATATTTAAAATCACTATCACCCTCAAACCAAATTGTTCCTTCCCCTCCAATAGGTAATTCTTCACCCTCATCATTGCAGATATGAGGAACGCCTACAATTGGCTTGCCAACGGTTCCCTCATGAGCTAACCATTCCTCCGAATTACATGCGATAAATCCATTACCTTCTGAACCTGCATAAAATTCATGAATTATTTGACCCCACCATTCTATCATCATTTTTTTTATTTTAATTGGACAAGGAGCTGCAGCATGAATAGCGCATTTATGAGATGATAAGTCATATTTATTTCTAATATCCTCAGGCAGCTTAAACATTTTTACAAACATTGTTGGAACCCATTGGCTCATCGAAACAGAATATTTTTCGATAAATTTTAAAGAGCTTTCAGCATCAAAGTTTTCCATAATTATATTTGTTCCGCCAAGATAATTCACACCCATTGTAAATCTTAAGGGAGCGGCGTGGTATAAGGGAGCAGGTGATAAGTATACTGTGTCTTGATTTGTTCCATAAAGACCTGTTACAACTTGCATTAAATCTTCTGATTGCTCTATAGGAATCTTTTTAAGAGGAAGTTTAATTCCTTTAGGTTTTCCAGTTGTTCCAGAAGAATAAAGCATATCCTGACCCATGATCTCATCATTTATTGGAGAGCTGGGCATGGAAATTAGACTTTCCTCTAAACTATTCCAGCCATCTATTTCTCCATCAATTATATACCTATCGGAAATATCATTTATAAGATTTGTTAGTTCAACTACTACGTGCTTTAAAGCATTTGAAGTAATTATTAGCTTAGCCTCGCAATCACGAATAATATATTCTACTTCAGTAGCAGTTAATCTTGATGAAATAGGAGTATAATATAATCCTGATCTTTGTGCTGCCCATAAGATTTCAGTAAATCTTACATTATTTTCCATAAATATTGCTATGTGGTCCCCTGAAATTAGGTTTTTTGACCTAAATAAGTTGGCAATCTTATTTGATCTTTCATCAAGCTCTTTATAAGTTACAACTTCTCCCGAGTTTGCCATGATAAATGCAGGTTTATCAGGATTATTTTTTGCATGTATATGTGGGTGCATTAAAAAAACCTATTTCTATTTTATTAATTTTATCTGTATCATATTATAAAAATTATTAAAAAAGAAAGTCTATAATATAGATAGATTGGAGAAAAAAATGAATTTTGATACTTTGTTATATGATATTGAAGATAATATTTTAACGATCACACTGAATCGACCAGATAAATTAAATGCTTTTAATTTCCAAATGCAAAATGATCTCATTAAGGCATTTGATGAAGCAGATAAAGACGATAATGTAAAAGCGATCATATTCACCGGTGCAGGTAGGGGTTTTTGTGCTGGAGCAGATCTTTCAGCAGGAGCAAGAACATTTGATTTTGAGAGTCGTGACGATCGAAAAGATAAAAAAGGTGCTGTTTTAGAAAATGGCGAAATAGATTGGTCTAACCCAAGTATAAGAGATGGCGGTGGTCTTGTGACATTAAGGATTTTTGATTGTCTTAAGCCTGTCATCTCAGCATGTAATGGACCTGCTGTAGGAGTTGGGGTTACAATGCAACTTGCTATGGACATTCGACTAGCCTCTGAAGAAGCAAGATATGGTTTTGTTTTTGCAAGAAGGGGGTTAGTTCCTGAGGCTTGTTCTTCTTGGTTTTTACCTAAAATAGTTGGAATTTCACAAGCACTTGAATGGGTCTATTCCGGAAAAGTTTTTCCTGCCGAAGAAGCTTTAAGGGGTGGTTTAGTAAGATCAATTCATAAAGCTGATAACCTGCTTGACGATGCAAAAGAAATTGCACTTGAAATAACTAAAAATTGTGCACCAGTATCGGTTGCTCTTTCAAGACAAATGTTATGGAAAATGGCCGGAGCTGATCATCCAATGGAAGCACATAAAATTGATAGCAGAGGTATTTTTGCAAGAGGCAGAATGCAAGATGCAAAAGAGGGCGTTACTTCATTTTTAGAAAAAAGAGAAGCCAACTTTTCAGATGGAATTGAAGATATACCAGATTACTATCCTTGGTGGGATGAAAAAGAATATTCATAGTTTATTTTGGAGATTTAATTTTATACAAATCTGTTTTTATAACTAATATTGAAAGAGCTATCATAGCGGTCAATGATGATATAATAACATTATTTGCAATTCCAAAGTTTTCGATTATAAAGCCGCAGATAAGAGCTCCCAATGGACCAAAGGAAAATATTGCTAAAGAATAAATAGATAAGATCCTTCCCCTATGAGTCTCTTTTGCAAAAGTTTGTGTTATTGTCCTGCTCATTGATATAACTACACCTGCTCCACTCCCCCAAGCAAAAACTAGAAAACAAAATAACCAAAAAGGAATATTGAATACTAAGAAAATAAGTATGGTTCCAAAAAATAAATTAAATACCATTATTTTACCCCAGTTTTTTAATTGTTGATTAAGAATTAATATAATATTTGAAAAAACTGTTCCTGCCCAAAAAGAAGAGGTAACTATTGCAAAGCCAGCAGAACCCATGCCATATCTTTCAGTGGTTATATAAGGAAGAGCAACTAGGTTATTTCCCATATAACAAATACCAACTATACCCATTGCCATTACAACTGGAAATATTTCCTTTGACTTTTTGACCTCAGCAAAACCTTCAGCTATCTCTTTAAACATTTCATTTAGTTTAGGTAATGAGGAGGTCTCCTCTTTTTTTGGAAGACGGAAAGCAAAATAACCACCAACTGTTAGAGCTACAATTTGCATAATTACAAGAGGAAAAATTCCCCACTCATCTGCTAAACCACCCATACTCATTCCGCTTAGTTGACAAATAAATTGAATAAGCATGGCTGTTATTACGGTTTTTTGAATATTTCCATCAGCAACTTTATTGAGTAAGCTATCTCGTGCCGGAAGAGCAAAGGCCTGAGCTGTTCCAGTTGTTAGACCATACAAAATCATAATTTGAAAAGAAAGAAAACTATAATTAAGTCCAAATAATATTAGGAATAAAGGTAAAGTAGCTAAAAGATGAATAATTCCTAGTAATCTTCTTGTGTCAACCCGATCTGCGATTGCTCCCCCTAAAACAATTAAGAAAATTGAAGGGGCAAGAATAGATACTTGTGCCAAACCATAGAAAGCTGGTGAAACATTTAGCATTAGGACTAGAATAGTTGGAAAAAGGACCATTTGAAGGCCTTGAGAAAGGAACCATGATCCCTGCCCAATCATGTAATATAAAAAATTTTTAGTCATATCTAGATATATTTTTGAGCTTCTTCTTTAATCCTTTTAACCATTGATGATAATCCGTTTGATCTTTGCATTGTAAGATTTCTCTCAAGATCAAGATTTCTCAATTTCTCAAAAGCATCAATTTTAATAATTTCATCTGGTGATTTTTCCGAAAAAATACTGAAAAGAATAACAACTAAACCTTTAACTAATAAAGCATCTGAATCGCCTCTAAATTTAAGGATAATCTTATCACCTATCTTTTCTTTTTTTATAATTAACCAGACTTGGCTAGCGCAACCATCAACCTTATTATCATTATTTTTTTCCTCCTCATTTAATGAGGGAAAGTTTTTACCTAATTCGATAATATATTTGTATTTGTCTTCCCAATTATCAAAAAAATCAAAATCAATAATTAAATCTTCAATTTTTAAATCACTCATTTTTGTCTTATGATATTTTTACAAGCATTTTACCAGTATTTTTTCCTGAAAATAAATTTATAAAAGCTTTAGGCGCATTATCAATGCCTTCAACCACTGTCTCTTTCCAAGATAGCTTCCCAGAATCGATCCAACCCTTCATATCATTTAAGAATTGTTCTTGAAGATGATTATACTTTGAAACAATGAAACCTTCCATGCTTGCGTTTTTCATAATTAACATCATCAGATTAGATGGTCCGCTTCTTACAGCCTCATCATTATACTGGTCAATCATTCCACAAAGAGCAATTCTTCCGCCCACATTTAAAATATTGATTGCTGCTTCAAGATGATCACCGCCAACATTCTCAAAATAAACATCTATTCCATTAGCTATTTGAGATCTATATTCTGATATTAGGTTATCTACTTTTTTATAATTTATTGCTTTTTCTATACCTAGTTCCTCTTCAAGCCATTTGCATTTTTCATCTGAACCTGATGTTCCGTATACCTTACAACCTTTCGCTTTAGCTATTTGACATACTACAGATCCAACAGCACCTGCAGCTGCAGAAACCAGAACATTTTCTCCATCTTGTAATTTACCAACCTCAAGTAGACCTGCATATGCAGTTAGACCTGGCATACCAAGAGCTCCTAAATACGCTTGAATAGGCCCGAATTCAGGATTTATAACTTTTAAGTTATTTTCATTAGTTACAAAATATTCTCTCCAACCATAATTTGACATTACATAATCACCTTCATTTAGTTCACTAGAATTAGATTTTTCAACGATACCAATAGCTCCACCTTCGAGGACTTGATTTACTTGGAAAGGCGGAACATAACTCTTCCTGTCAATCATTCGACCTCTCATATAAGGATCAACAGACATCCATAAATTTTTTACCAATACTTCGTTATTATTTGGATCAGTTAAATCAACCTCTTTAACTATAAAATTTGTATCATCAGGGAATCCAGTTGGCCTACTTGCTAAATGAATTTCTTTACTTCTATTACTGCTCATAATCAACTCCTCTTGGATATAGATATTGATAAGTATATATAATGTTATAATAAATAAGCAAACTTGTTTAAACTTATGATAAATATTAGATTTTAGAAAAATGAAATTATTTTTAGCACAAATAAATAACACTGTTGGAGACATCGAAGGCAATCTTAAAAGAGCAATCGATATACTTGATCAAGCGGAAGGATTAAATTCTGATCTAGTTGTTTTTTCAGAGCTCTTCTTATCTGGCTATCCTCCTGAGGATTTGGTTTTAAAAAAGTCATTTGTTGAAGAATGCAGAAATGCTTTAGATACATTGATAAATCATTCAAAAGCAAAAAAATTAGGTTTCATTATAGGTCTACCAATTTACGAGAAAAACAATCTATTTAATGCTGCAGCAATTGTAGATAAAGGTGAGTTGATTGGGTTTTCTAAAAAAGTTAATTTACCTAATTATAGCGTTTTTGATGAAAAACGTGTTTTTCATAAAAATGATATTCCAAGTGTATTTGAATTTAGAGGAATTAAGTTAGGAGTTCCAATTTGTGAAGATATTTGGCAGGACAATGTTTGTTTAGAACTTAAGAATCAAGGATGTGAATTGATAATTTCTCCAAATGGCTCTCCATTTGACAAATATAAAATTAATCAGAGAAAAACCATTATAGGAGATAGAGTATCTGAAACTGGACTCCCATTTGTATATATTAACCAAGTTGGAGGTCAGGACGAATTAGTTTTTGATGGAAGCAGCCTTATAATGAATGGAGATAAAGAGATAATTTATGAAGCTCCTCCATGGCAAGAGAATACTGCGCTTATAGAATTGAATGAAAAAGAAAAAAAATTTAATAACTTATCCTTTGATGAATTTAAATTTTCTGATTTAGAAAATATATATATGGCAACAGTTATTGGTTTGAGAGATTATGTAAGTAAAAATAATTTTCCAGGTGTTATTTTAGGTTTATCTGGCGGTATAGATTCTGCATTTTGTGCTGTTGTAGCAGTCGATGCCCTTGGTAAAGATAAAGTCGAAGCTTACATGCTGCCTTCAACCTATACATCTGAAAATAGCACTATTGATGCAGAGGATTGCGCAAATAGACTGGAAATTAATTTAGAAACTATATCAATAAGTGATACTTTTCTTTCACTTGAAGAGTCTTTAAAGGCTTCATTTGAGGGCTTACCAAACGATATTACAGAGGAAAATTTACAATCAAGGATAAGAGGCACAATCTTGATGGCTATATCAAATAAGAAAGGAAAGATGCTAATAACGACAGGAAATAAATCAGAAGTTTCAGTTGGTTATTCTACCTTATATGGAGATATGAATGGAGGATTTAATCCTATAAAAGATATTTATAAGACAGAGTTATATGCTCTAGCTAATTGGCGAAATAATAATCTACCAAATAATATATTGCTAGATAAGAAAGATGTCATACCTTCATCGATAATAAGTAAAGAACCAACTGCTGAGCTTAGAGATAATCAAAAAGACTCAGATTCACTTCCTCCTTATGATGAATTAGATCAAATTTTAGAGGGCTTAGTCGAGTATGAGTTAAGTACAAGCGAACTTGAGAAAAAAGGATATTCTAGAGAGGAAATTAAAAAGGTTGAGAATTTATTATATGTATCCGAGTACAAAAGAAGACAATCTGCTCCAGGAGTTAAAATTAGCTTAAGAAACTTTGGAAGAGATAGAAGATATCCAATAACTAACAAATTTAGAGACAAAATTGAGTAATTCGATAACAAGATTTGCACCTAGTCCTTCGGGTTTATTGCATGTTGGGAATGTAAGGACTGCATTACTTAATTTCTTGGTTTCAAAAAGAAGTAATGGAAAATTTATTTTAAGAATTGATGATACTGATCAAGAGAGAAGTAAGAATAAATATATAGATAGTATTAAAGAGGATCTTAATTGGCTTGGTTTGAAGTATGATGAATGTTACCAGCAATCAAATAGAATTAAACTTTATGACGAGGCATTCGATATTCTGAAAGCTAAAGGATTGATTTATCCTTGTTTTGAAACACCCGAAGAATTAGATAAAAAAAGAAAAAGATTAATTACAAGAAGGATGCCACCCGTTTACGACCGAGCCGCTTTAAAACTTGAACAAGATGAAATAAAATCATTATTGGATTCTGGAAGAAAACCATATTGGCGATTTAAGCTATCGAGTAAAAAAGTTAAATTTAAAGATTTAATTAGGGGGGATATAAATGTTGATCTAGCAGCCCAGTCTGATCCTGTTATAAAAAGAGAAGATGGTAATTATCTATATAATCTTCCTAGCGTTATTGATGATATTGATATGAATATAACTCATATAATTAGAGGAGAAGATCACATTACAAATTCTGGAATACAAATTGAAATTTTTAATGCCCTTGATGCAAATATACCTATTTTTGGGCATAACTCTCTATTGGTTTCAGAGAATGGCGAACCTTTTTCAAAAAGAAATGCAGCAGCTTCAATTGAGCAACTTAAAGAAAAAGGCATCGATCCTAATGCAGTCAATTCTCTTAATGCGTCTATAGGTAGTTCAGTTGATATTGAAGCCTATGAATCATTAGATCTTTTAGCTGATAAATTTGAAATTAGTTCACTTAGTAAATCTCCTGCTCGCTATAGCAATAATCAGTTAGATAAACTTAATTCGCAATTAATTTCTAATTATGATTTTGACCAAATATCTCAACTTATTAAAGATAAAAATAACATTTTTGATGAAGAATTTTGGGATTGTATTAAACAAAATATCTCAACTTTATCAGAAGTTAGTGATTGGATTAGAATCTTAAATGAACCAATTAAAGGTGATTTTAATATCGAAGAAAATTTTTTAATTGTTGCTCAGGAGCTTTTACCAAATGAACCTTGGGATTCAAAAACATGGAATGAATGGATATCAAAATTAAAAGAAAAAACACAAAAAAAAGGTAAAGAATTGTTTATGCCAATAAGACTTGCCTTAACAGGAAAAACAAATGGACCAGAATTAAATAAACTTATTTTATTAATGGGCTATAATAAAGTAATGGAAAGATTAAAGAGAAAATAGTATGCCCAAAGAAAAGGTTATTTTATTTGATACTACACTTAGGGATGGCCAGCAAACCCAAGGAGTAGATTTTTCAGTTCAGGATAAAATTAATATTGCCAATGCCCTTGATAACATTGGGATAGACTATATTGAGGGTGGGTGGCCAGGAGCAAATCCTACCGATACAAAGTTTTTTGAAAATAAAAACAATTTTTCAAAGGCTAAATTTACAGCTTTTGGAATGACTAAAAGATCAGGAAGATCTGCTGATAATGACCCACAACTGAGATCACTAATTGATGCACATTCTGATTCTGTTTGTTTAGTTGCTAAAACCTGGGATTTTCATGTTGATCTGGCATTAGGTATTTCATTAGAGGAAAATGTTGAGGCTATAAAAGACTCTGTTTTATCTGTGAAGGCAAGTGGTAAAGAAGCACTTATTGATTGTGAGCATTTTTTTGATGGATACAAATCAAATTCTGAATTTTCATTTAAATGTATAGAGTCTGCATTAGAATCTGGGGCTGAATGGGTGGTATTATGTGATACAAATGGAGGAACACTTCCTAATGAGATTTTTAATATCGTAAACGAAATTACTAAAAAATTTCCAGGTGATAAGATTGGAATTCATTGTCATAATGATACAGAAAATGCTGTTGCTAATAGCTTGGCGGCAATTGATGCGGGTGCAAGACATCTCCAAGGAACTATAAATGGATTAGGTGAAAGATGTGGAAATGCTAATTTAATATCTATAATCCCAACATTATTACTTAAGAAAGAATATTCTGAAAAATATGAGATTTCAATTGATGCTAGCAAGTTATCTGAATTAAAAAATCTTTCTCGACTTGTTGATGATATATTGAATAAGCACCCAAATAATCATCAACCTTATGTTGGCGAAAATGCATTTGCCCATAAAGGCGGACTTCATGTGTCAGCTGTTATGAAGGACCCAACAACTTATGAACATGTTAATCCAGAGTTAGTTGGTAATAATAGGAAAATTTTAGTCTCAAATCAGGCGGGAAAATCAAATTTATTATCAAGATTGAAGTCTATAGGCATGGAAATTGACCGTGATGATAAAAGAATAAATACTCTTTTAGAAATTGTAAAAGAAAGAGAATATATGGGTTATTCATATGATGGAGCTGGTGCTTCTTTTGAAATTCTTGCTAAAAATGTTTTGGATCAAGTTCCGAGCTTTTTTTCAGTTGAGAATTATGAAGTAACAATTACCGGCTCTAAAGATGAGAGTTCAGTATCAAAAGCAAATATATCAATAAATGTAGATGAAAGAATTATTAATTCAACAGGTGAGGGTAATGGGCCAGTCAACGCATTAGATAATGCGTTAAGAAAAGATTTAGGAATATACAATCAATATATTCAAGACCTTACTCTGGTTGATTATAAAGTTCGTATTTTAGATGGAGGAACCGAAGCTATTACAAGAGTTGTAATTGAGAGTTCGGATAGTAAAAATCAGAGCTGGTTTACAGTTGGTATTAGTCCAAACATTATTGAAGCATCATTTGAAGCTTTAATGGACTCAATAAATTATAAGTTAATAAAATCTGATATTAAATAAATTTTGGATGAGAGAATATCTCTTCAATACTATTTGAAATAAATAAATTTTTTAAACTTCTTGCTTCAATAAATTTGTCATCACTTGGTCTAATCATTTTATTATCCCTAAGATGCTTTAACATATTATCAAAAGGTAACCAAAAATTATCAATATTTAATAAAAAAATAGATTTATTAATTTCTCCTAGGGCAAATAATGCAATGACATCAAATATTTCATCTAATGTTCCTACTCCTCCTGGAAGGGCAATTAAAACATCTGATAATTCGATTAATTTTTTTTTCCTTTCAAACAAATCTTTTGTTTCATAAATTTCATCTGATTCATTAAAGGTAATATGAGGTTTATTTAAATAACTTGGAATAATTGAAATAACTTTAGAATCGTTTTTTTTAACGCTCTTAGCTAGATCACCCATTAAACCAAGTTTGCCACCTCCATACACAAGAGAATGATTTTCTTTTGCTAATATAGCGCCTAATTCTATAGCTTTTTCAGAAAAGATTTTTTCACCATCAAGTGATGAACAAAATACACCTATGTTAGTCATTTTTACTCTGCCGGTTGAATTCTATTAGTAAAAAATTTAAAAATTTTATGTTTATTTTTTT
This sequence comes from Alphaproteobacteria bacterium, assembly GCA_045565415.1. Lineage (GTDB taxonomy): Bacteria > Pseudomonadota > Alphaproteobacteria > MED-G09 > MED-G09 > AG-430-B22. The sequence goes on from JBJLFK010000004.1 coordinate 39,544, forward strand.
TAAAGTATATTGGCATACTTAAGAGTGTAGGTACAAGAAAAAGAGTTAATACACTTGAAAACCCTAATCCCCAAATCACAGCGGTAGAAAATGGAACCCACCATGCCGCCATTAATCCGCCGAATTCAATACTTCTATCAAACCAACCAATTGTAACCTGCAGAGCAACCGGAATAAGAGCAATCATTGTGGTAGCAGTTGTTAAGACAATAGGCCTAAACCTTTGAACAGAAGAGTGTAATATTGTTTCAATTGGATCTTCATGTTGATCTCTGAGTCTATTATATGTATCAATTAAGACTATTGAGTTGTTAACGATTATTCCTGCTAATGAAACAATTCCAAGACCAGTCATAATGACTGAGAAATATTGACCAACAATCATAAGGCCAGTTAAAGCGCCTATTGTAGATAAGATTACAGTAGATAAGGTTATAGCTGCTTGATAAAAACTATTAAATTGAGTTAACAAAATTATGAACATTAGAAAAAGAGCTCCTATCATAGCATTTCCAAGGAAGGCAGCAGATTCCTCTCTTTCTTCATCTGAACCAGCGAATTTGATAAATACATTTTTAGGAAGGCTTTCTTGCGAGATCCATTTTTTTAATTCATTGCTTTTATCAACCGCAAGAAACTTTTTCCCTGTTGAAGGGTCAATAGATGTATTTGCTCTTATTTTAAAAATTCTTAAACCATCAAGTCTTTCGATTGTTGAAACTTTAGAGTTCGGTGTTCTTGTTACAAAATTTGATAACGGTACAGCACCCTCGCTTGTTGGAATTCTTAATTGATCAAATTCTTCTATCATCCTGTATTCTTCTGGAAATCGAACTCGAATATCAACTTCATCGTCAGAATTATCAGGTCTATATTTGTCAACTAGAATTCCATTAGTTACTAACTGAACGATTGCTCCAATAGTCGATATATCCGCTCCAAAACGACCAGCAAGCTCTCTATCAACATTAATTATCCATTCAATACCAGGTAATGGCATAGTGTTATCAACTTCCTGGATACCATCCATATTTTCTAATTTTTTTGTAATAAGCTTTGTTACTTTTTCGAGATTATCCTTATTATTTGAAGTTATTTCCATTTGAATATCTTTTCCGGTATCAGGTTTATTTTCAATTTTATAAGCCTCAACAATAATTCCAGGCAAAAGTTTAGATTTACTTAAAATATCATCTTTTATTTTATCAGCCGATCTTCTTTCATGAACTGGCTTTAATTCAACCATCAATGAGGCAATTTGATCTGTTCTATTTCCTGAACCACCCATTGCAGAATAAACACTAAAGCCATCTCCAGAACCTATTGATGTAAGAACTCTATCAACGCCATCAGTACCCATTACTATTTCTTCAACATCTATCGAAAGATCTAATTTTTCTTCAGGTGATAAATTTCCTCTTGCGTTAACATGAACAAGCATTTGATTGGAGTCAGTGTCAACTGAATACTGTGAACCAGCATTGAAATTTGAGTAGAGTATTACCAATGTAAAGACCACAAAAACTGCAGACATTAAAACTGCCATCGGTCTTTTTAGACATTTCTCTAATAATTTTGCGTATGTAAGAGTTATTCCCTTCAGATTACTAAAACTGAACTCTTCATCTAGTTTAATTTTGTTTTTATTTTCTGTTCTACCAAATAGGGAGCCCATTACCGGTATAAAGATTAGTGCAGAAAGCAAAGAAGATATTAAAACTAAACTCACCATGAATGGCATCCACTTCATGAATTGCCCTGGAATACCAGGCCATAAAACCAATGGTAGAAATGCTGCGAGCGTTGTTGCAGTAGAAGATATAATTGGCCATATCATTCTTTTGTAAGCCTGGGTATAGGCTGCCTTCTTGTCTAGACCTTCAGCCATTTTTCTATCTGCATACTCAACCATTACTATTGAGCCATCAACTAGTAGGCCTACAGAAACCAATAATCCAAACATAACCATCATGTTTATATATCCACCAGAAACAGCAAGAAGCGTAATCGCAATAAGAAAAGAAGTAGGAATAGATATACCAACCATTAAAGCTGATCTTATTCCTAATGAAGCTATAACTAGAAGCATCACACTTATAATGGCATTTGAAATTGCATTAGATAAAGATCCAAGCATTTCATTAATGTAATCAGATGTATCTGCAGAAAAATCTATATATATGTTGTTAGAAAGATTATCTTCCTTATATTTATTGCCGACTTTTCTAATTTTTTTATTTATTAAGATTACATTTTCGCCAATTCTTTTTTTTACATCTAGGTGAATAGCTGGCTTGCCATCAATTCGAGCATAAGTCTCATTTTCCTTAAATGTACTTCTTATTTCAGCTATATCTCCAAGTTTAACAGTGCCTTCGCCTCGCGATATAATCCCTATGTTATATACATCTTGTGCGCTTTCATAAACTGCCGGTACTTTGACTGAAAATTTTCCTTGTCCTTTATTGATTGTACCAGCTGCAACTATTCTATTGTTTCCAGTTATTGATCTTATCAAGTCAGCAAGCGAAACATCATAATTCTCAAGTTTAGATGGGCTAACAAGTATTTCTAGTAATTCTTCTTTATCTCCGACTATTGGTGCTTCTAATATACCGGGTATTCGTTCGATTTGATTCTGAAGTTCTTTTGCATGATAAATTAAAGTTCTATTTGGCACTTTACCTGATAACGAAACAGTCATTACAGGCATTGTAGCCATATTAAATTCTAAGACTTGTGGTTCTTCAGCATCTTGAGGAAATTCTGATTTAGCTAGATCAACTTTTTCTCTAACATCACTTAAAACCTTATCCTTATCAAAACTAATATCAAATTCTAATAAAACAGATCCATAATTTTGGGATGCCATTCCAGATATTTCTTTTAATCCCTCAATGTTTTTTAATTCTGTTTCTAATGGTCTAACTATTAATCTTTCTGAATCTTCAGGTGATATTCCAGGTAAAACTACTGAAACATAAACAAAAGGAACATCTATATCTGGCTCCGCATCCTTTGGTATTGATATAAAAGTAAAAGTTCCAATTGCTATAAGAATAAGCATAAGAAAAACAGTAGTTTTTCTTGCTGCCATTATATAATCAATTATATTAATCAACTGTTTTCATCCTGCAATCTATAATTCACAGAATCTCCATTAGATACAAATTCATGACCTACAGTTATAATTGTAACTTTTTCAGGTAACCCTGAGATCCAAACAAGCTCATCTTCATCGCCTAAGATTTCTACTCTTGAAAATTTAGCTTTATTTTTATTAACAATATGGCGAACACCCACTTCACCCACTTCATTTAATGTTAAAGAGGAAGGAGGAATTAAATGACCGTTAATTTCTTTTGTAGGTATAAAAATCTCGGCTGTTAAACCATCTTTATAACTAAGGTTATTATTTTCAACTTCCATTTCAATCCGAAAAGTTCTGGTTGCTGGATCAGCAGTATTTGAAACATATGTCACTAAACCTTCAACTTTTTCTCCTGTTGACAGGTTGGCTCTACCTTGAAGACCATTCCTTACATTAAGTATTTCTTTTTCTGAAACTTGAGCAGTTATTTTAATTGGATTGTAGTCAACCACTTTTCCGCAAGGTTTTCCTATAGATAAAAAATCCCCTATTTCAGCAAGTTTTTCATTAAATATACCATTAAATGGCGCTCTAATATTTATGTTATCGAGCTCTTGTTCCATTTGTTTAACTAGTGCCTTTGAAGCATCGTATGATGCTGAGGAAGCTGCTAACTGTGTCTGGGATCTATATCCTTTTTCTACCAATGTCTTAGAAGCTTGCCATTCTAATTCTTTTTGCTTCATTAATGCATTGGCTTCATCAAGTTTGGCTTGTCTAGCATCTACTGATTGTTTACAAATTATTTCACCTTTTTTTACTTTATCTCCTTTTTCGAAATAAATATTTTCTACAATACCGGTTGTCTCAGCTGCAATGTAAACATTTCTATCAGACTCAGTTCTACCTCTTAAAACAACAAAAGATATTTTAGGTTTTGCATTAAAAATTCTAGCACTTACTAGGGTAGAGTTACTTAAAGTATTATTACCTTCAATTTCAACTATTGAATTTGACCCTTCATCACTTGAAAAAATTCCAGTGAGCATCCAAAAAATAAGGACAGAAAGAGTTATTAACGATGTTTTTACTGTTTTATTCATGATAAATATTATAATAAAAATGACGCTAGCGTCATATTTACTACCGATATAGTAATCTATTGTCATTTATGCAAGATAAAAATGTTAATTTTTTTAATTTCTAAATTGATTATATTGTTTGAGACTGCTAATAATTTTTGGTCTAATGATAAGAGGGGAAAAAAATCAGGTTGACAATTCAGTAAAATTTTAAAAATGTATTAATTAAATATAATAGAATATCTATTTTTTTTATTCTATAAGCTTAATGATGAAGGGGACGCTATGTCTTTAAATATAAATATTAAAATAATCGCATTAGTTTCATTGATATTTTTATTATCAAATGGAGCAATTGCTCAGAAAAATGATGATCCGGCTAGACAATTAGATCCAGTAAGATCACTTTTTGCTCAATCAAATAATTCTGGTAAAGAAGCTCAAGGACAAATTGATGCTTTAGATGATAGCACAAATGTTATTGTTCAAGAGTTTAGACAAAACTATCAGCAATTTATTGATCTAACAGGATACAACAACCAATTGGAAATTCTCATCGATAGACAAGAGAGAAAAATGGTTAGAATTGAACAAGATGTTGCTCGTATTAGTAGTTTAACACGATCAGTTATGCCTTTAATGTTTAAAATGATAGATGCATTAGATACTTTTGTTGAACTTGATGTCCCATTCTTAATAGATGAAAGAAGACAAAGAGTTCAAGGTTTAAGAACTCTTATGAATAACCCGGATGCTTCACCAGCTGAAAAATATAGAAAAATTTCTGAAGCTTATGAAATCGAGAATGAGTATGGTCGTACAATTGAGGCTTATACCGGTAAAGTTAGTCCAGATGATGATAGAACAGTTAATTTTCTAAGAATTGGAAGAAATTCATACATTTTCCAAACTCTAGATGGAGACGATGCAGCTGTTTGGAGTAAAGCAGATGGAGAGTGGACTAGATTAGGTGGATCTTATCGTCTACCAATCCAGGTCGGAATAAGAATTGCTAATGAACAAGCAGCGCCAGATTTAATGGTAGTTCCGCTTGAGATCACTTCGGAATAAATTAGGGGAAAAAAATGAAAAAATTTACAGAAAATAAAATTATTATATTAGTTTCTTTTTTATCAATTATTGCTTTCCCTCTTAGCTCTTTTGCTCAAAAAGAGGAAAATGAAACTCCAGCTGAAGTTACATCTTTAGAACAATTAATTCTTAAGGTGCAAGAGGAAGCTCTTTATGATACTGAAGAAAACCGTCAAAGAATTGCTAAGTTTATTGCCGAAAAAGATACACAACAAAAAATTCTTGATAAAACTCTTGCTGACTTAAAAGTTCAAGAAGATAGAGCTGTTGTTCTTGAAAAAGAATTCGATGAAAATGATGTTAAGTTAAGCGAATTAGAAGACCTTAAAGCTGAAAGACTTGGAGCTTTTGGAGAATTGTTTGGTGTCGTTAGAGGCACTGCTAGTGAAATGGGTGCTCAAATTAAAGAATCTATTATTAGTGGTGAATTATCAGGTCGACATGAGACATTAACAAATCTTGCAAAATCACAGAAACTTCCATCTAATGAAGAACTTGAATTACTATGGTTTCACCTTCTTGAGGAAATGAAAGCTCAAGGAGAAGTAAAGCGTTTTACAGGCACTATTGTTGATACAGATGGTAGTTTTTCTGAAGAAGATGTTATTAGAGTTGGACCTTGGACGGCATTTGATAGAAGGGGTAATTTTTTAGGTTATCTTCCTGATGATGAAAGATATAGAGTTCTAGGAAGACAACCTCAGGCTAGATTTCTTGACTTAGGAGATAATGTAGTTGATGGAGATACAGGTGATATTGTCAAAGGCGCTATTGATCCTTCTAGAGGTGCAATTCTTGGATTATTAATTCAAACACCAGGTTTATCAGAAAGAGTTAGTCAAGGTGGAGTGGTAGGTTATATTATCATCGGTCTTCTAATTATTGGGCTTCTTCTTTCGGGTGAGAGGATATTTAGATTAACTATTGTTTCTAGATCTGTAAATGCACAATCAAAAGATGTAGATAATCCAAACGATGATAACCCACTAGGAAGAGTTCTTTCTGCATATCATTCAAATAGAAGTGCTGATGTTGAAACATTAGAGTTAAAACTTGATGATGCAATTTTAAAGGAATTACCTGCCCTAGAAAGAGGTATTAATTTTATTAAATTATTATCTTCAGTTGCCCCATTATTAGGCTTACTTGGAACTGTTACTGGTATGATTGTTACATTCCAGGCAATTACATTATTTGGTACAGGTGATCCAAAACTAATGGCCGGTGGTATCTCTCAAGCATTGGTTACAACTGTCTTAGGATTAACTGCGGCTATTCCTCTTGTTTTATTGCACTCTGTTGCTCAACAAAGAAGCAGATCTATTCAACAAGTATTAGAAGAGCAAAGCGCAGGTTTAATTGCTGCTAAAGCAGAATCTAGATAATATTAAGGATACTTAAAGGTTATATATATGGGTGACTTTTTAATTAAACTTGTTAGACCTGATTTAGCTTTCAGCTCATTACGTGACTTTATTGAGCTTGGCGGTGATGTTCTTTTAGCTATAATGCTTGCGACTTTTATTATGTGGGCCTTAATAATTGAAAGATATTGGCATTTTGCAACCTCTCAAAAAGGTCTTTCTAAAGATGCAATAAACCATTGGAATGAAAGATCAGATCATAGTTCTTGGTATGCCAGAAGAATTAGAGAAAAGCTTATTAGTGAAATAAAACAATCTTCTGAAAGAGGCTTACTTTACATTAAAACACTTGTTGCTGCCGCACCTTTATTTGGTTTACTTGGAACTGTAACTGGTATGGTAGAAGTTTTTGATGTTATGGCTATAACAGGCTCCTCTAATGCTCGGGCAATGGCAGCTGGAATATCAAAGGCAACTCTTCCTACTATGTCAGGCATGGTTGCGTCTTTATCTGGTTTATTTTTTATTGCACAATTAGAGTCTAGATCAAAAAGAGAGGTTTCACATGTTGAAGATAATTTATCTTTATCTTAACATTTGAATATTAGGAGAAAAAAATGAGAAGAAGACAGAGATTAGATGAAGAAAGTGAAATCAATATAACACCGTTATTGGATATTGTTTTCATAATGCTTATTTTCTTCATTGTTACTGCAACATTTGTTAAGGAGTCTGGTATTGATGTTACTCGTCCTGACTCTGAAACCGCCCAACAGCAAAATAGAGTGGGCATATTAATCGCAATTAGTGATAAAAATGAAGTTTGGATCAACAGAAGATTAGTTGATATGGATGCTGTGCAAGCCAATGTTGAAAAACTTCATGCAGAAAATCCACAAGGTGGAGCTGTAATTCAGGCTGATGAAAGATCAGAAGTTGGATTGATGGTTGAAGTTATTGATGCTGTAAGATTAGCTGGAGTAGAGCAATATTCAATTGCCGCGTCTGAGAAAAATTAATTGGTGTTAACTTGTTAGAACTTATAAATAAAATAAAATTTTATATTAATAAAGCTAAAGACATCGAGATTGCAGGCTATTCATTGAAAGAGTTAGATAGTAGAGTTACTGCTATTCCATTAGCGGGAATAGTAACTGTCTTTTTGTTTTTGGTTATGCAGGCCTTAGTTACAAGCAATGAGTATGATATTGGTGATGAAGGTGTCAATATCAATATAAGTTTTTTAAGACAACTTCAGGATACTGAAACTCAAACTGCTAAGAAAAAACCAAATCGACCTGAGCAAGAACAAGAGCCTGATCCACCAGAAATGGATATTCCTGAAACCCCAAGACCAGAAATGTCAGCTGATAGCGTCGTAACACCAGAATTTGGCGGTCCTGCATTTGGTTCATTTGCAGCCTCAACAGATGCAGATGTTTTGCCTATCGTTAAGGTTCCACCTCAATACCCTAGAAGAGCTACACAAAGAGGCATTGAAGGTTGGGTATTAGTAGAATTTACAATTACTTCTAGTGGTGCTGTAACAAATCCTATTGTTGTTGATGCAGAGCCCCCAGGTATTTTTAATCGTTCTGCTTTGCGAACAATCGTTAAATGGAAATATAAACCAAGAATTTTAGATGGAAAGGCTGTACCCAGACCTGGAGTACAACACTTAATTACTTATGAGTTAGAAGATGCTAGATAATTTAAAAATGTATATTAAATATTTTATATTTATTTTTGTAATATTCTCATTGGCCTTGCCAGCGACAATTACAATTTCTGGATTGTTTTCTGATACAGTCTATGCTCAGAAAAAGAAAGAAAGAAGAAAACCCCCTAAAGCAAAAAGAACACAAACAATGAGTAAGAAGGTTGGTGCAGAATTTATTAAGGCACAGGAAGCATTAGGCGAAGACCTACCTGATAGAGCTTTTGATATTTTAAGTAATCTTCTAAGAAGAGATGATTTAAGGCCTTTTGAACAAGCTCAAATTATTAGACTCCAGGCCTATGTATTTGCAGAAAAAGAACAATATGAAAAATCTTTAGAATATCTTGAGCGCGTATACTCTTTAAATGCTCTTCAACCTCAAGACCAACTTGATTTGCAGTTTCAAATTTCTCAACTTTATCTCGCAACAGATAAATGGGATGAGGGACGCGATCAATTATTAAGATGGTTCAAAGATGCTGAAGAAATGGGTTTTCCTCCTGGACCATCTGCGCATGCTTTGTTAGCGCAAATTTATCTTTATTTTGCTTCGGAAACTGAAAGCGATTCTCCTGAAGAAAAACAATATTATAGGAAAGCCGAACCACATGCTGAAAAAGCAGTATTTTCTGCAGCGGAGCCTAGAGAGAATTGGTATCAAATATACTTATCAATCTTGTTATTTGATGACAGGTATGAAGAATCTGTTCCAATTCTTGAAGCTATGGTTTACAGGTTTCCTGATAAAAAGAATTACTATAGACAGCTAGCTGCGCTTTATGCCGAATTACAAAGAGAGGATGATTCTTTTCATATTCAACAGATCATGTTTTCAAAAGATATGCTTGAAAAGCACGATGAGCTGCTAAGGATTGCTCAATTATTTTTATTCTATGAAGTGCCATATAAAGCTGCTCTTATTCTTGAAGAAGAACTAGAAAGCGGTAGAATTGAAGATGAAGAAAAAAATTGGGAACAACTAGCTAATGCTTGGTTATCAGCAAGAGAATGGAAAAAAGCCATTCCCCCCCTAAAGAAGGCTGCTGAAATGTCTGAAGATGGAGAGCTGTTTTTAAGACTAGGTCAAACTTTTATGCAAGAGGAAGATTGGAAAGAAGCTGAGAATTATATTAAATATGCCATTAAAAAAGGTGACCTAGATAACCCTGGTAGAGCCTGGCTTCTTCTTGGTATTACAAGAAATAAAAAAGGTATTAAGTATGAAAATTCTGCATTATTTGCTTTCAAAAGGTCTACTGGTTATGAAGATATGGAAGCCGATGCTAGAAGATGGGTTAAGGTTATAGAATCAAAACAGGCTAGAAGAGAAGCCGATAAACTAGCAGCAGAAGCAGCAGAAGCTGAATTAGCTGACGATAGTATTTATTTTAATTAATTTATAATAGAGCATCAAGGTATTTTATATTAGGTGGGCCGTCTAAGCATTCTCCTATTGCTCTTCCTGCCGACCTGAAGTGATCACTTTTTCCATGTGCGTCGACACTTTCTTGATCTTTATAATGTTCTAATACTAGATAAGTATTTTCATTTTCCCTATCTTTTGCTACCTGATAAAAAATATTACCCTCTTCATTAGAACGAACATCTTCACTAAGTTTTTTGAATATAGCTTCAAAATCTTGAGCTTTATCTGCTTTAACTTTTAAAGTTGCTAATACACATACCATTTGTTTCTCCTTAAGCTGTATTCTTAGATTGTATTTCGATAAGTTTTTTTAAGATTTTTCTGTTTTCATTTCCTAATTTTATATTGTGAGAATAAAGAATGCTAATTTGATCCAATGTTTTATTTATTTGTTTTTCTGCTCCTTTAAGCAAAGAAATATGTTTTTCTTCTCTTTCTCTATAAATTTTCAACTCTTCTTCTTGTCTTTCTATAAAATTTGCCGCCTGACTTAAGAGAATCTTTATATCATCATGAAGTACAATTTCATGCTCATGCTCTTGTTGAGCTAATTCAGTTGTTTCGATTTCTTTAATTATACCTTTTAATGACTCCTCACCAATAAGCAAATTTCCACCTTCGGTTTCAACAGCGTCAAGTCTTCCTTCATGAATAAGTTCACGAAGCTCTTCAGGATCAATACCGACCTTTCTAGCAGCAGATGCCAATGTTAAGACTTTTTCTTTGTTATCCATGTATTATTGTCTAGTCCTTTTTTTTATCATTGGTTTCTCTGTAGTCACCATATTTAGTATCTCTATCTGACAAAGCTTTTGTTAAACCTTCCTCAGCAACCATTTTAAAGAAATTTCTAGCTGACTTTGTATGCATCGATAATTGTTGTAATTCTGTACCAGCTCTTAAAGCTGATCTAATTCCCATCATTTCCATTTGCCTATGAACTGCTCTTTTATTAATTTGTTGAACATCTTGAGGAACTTTAGCCACATTTTCTGCAATTTTTAATACTTCTTCTTCAAGTTTTTCTTCAGGAAAGGAAAGGTTTGCAAAACCACATTCAACTGCGTCATGACCTGACATAGAGTTTCCTGTTAGCATAAGCTCCATGGCTTTTCTCATTCCTACAATCCAAGGAAAAAATTGGTTATCTGGGGGTGATATATTTCTAACAACTGGATACCCTATTTTTGCATTATCAGCTACATATACCAAATCACATGATTGAGCTAATTCTGTACCGCCTGCAAGACAATATCCATGAACTTGAGCAATAACTGGCTTTGCTAAATCCCAGATCTTAAAACATCCATCAACAACATGTCTTGGCCAGTACCCAAGACCGCCCGCAGAATAATAGGGGTCCTCATCATCATCTGATCTTTTTAAATCATAACCTGCTGAGAAACTTTCACCAGAACCTCTAATTATGGTTGCACTAACCTCTTCATTTAGGTCATTACTTTCTAAAACTTGAAATAACTCTGTTCTTAATTCTGCTGAAAGAGAATTTCTTTGCTTTGGTCTATTAAGGGTAATTCTTGATATTCTATCTTGAGGTAAATCAACAATAATTGAATTATATTTAGACAAATTCTTCTCCTTTATTCCTAGCTTAGATCAAAATCTTATCACATTTATAAAATTTTTTTCTATTAAATAAATAAAATTAATCATTAATTAATATGTAGTTCATTTTAGTTTTTTTATAGATTCTGAAATTAAAATTATTAAGGGTTTTTATTAAATCACCATCCCATAAATTGTCATTGCGCTCTATAATAATTATTTTAGGAAAGAGTTTTTTATTCTCTTCCTTTAAAAATGGAATAAGAACCTTTTCTTCATTACCTTCTACATCGATTTTAAGAGCTGATATTTTATTAATATTTTTTTCTTTTAAGAAGGTGTTAAGTTTCTTTCCTATAACTTTTATTTGTCCATCATCAGAAATCATTGTCTGGCCAAGATTAGTTTCGTTTGTTTTTAAATTAAATTCCTCATTTTTATCCATAATTGCCAAATTATGAATTTTTATTGGAAAATCTTTGTTTAAAGATGTGTTGAAATGTAATCTTTTAAATAAATTTGGATGCGGCTCAATACTATGAATTTTAGTATTAGTAAAATCTTTATACCTTGCTCCAACAGAGAGTGAATATAAGCCGATATTAGATCCAATATCTATAAAAATTGAACCATCTTTTGCATAACTTGAAATGAAATCCCTTTCAAAACTTTCAAATATTTGTGGTGAAAAAAGAGCTCTTTTTTCACAGATATTTCCTTTAGTGTACAGTCTTGCTTGACCTTGAAATAACTCTGTATCAATGCATTCCCCAGAGAAATTCAATGCCACTCTCCTTAGGAAAAATATTAGCCTTTTAGAAAACCAGTTTTTTCCTAATGATCTTGTTATTTTAATAATTAGACTGACTAATAATGAAGGTTTATGTGCACCAAATTCAGAAATATTATCAATGTACATATTTTCCTCTGCTAGAAAGTTATGATATGTGCTAACTAGTTAGTAATATTTAACTTATAAGATTCAATTATGATTAAAAAGCAAAAACCTTATAAAAGATTAAAAGAAAAGGTTAAAACAGCTAAAAAGCGAAAAATATCTTCTACTAGATGGCTACAACGCCAATTGAATGATCCCTATGTTAAACAATCAAAAGCTGAAGGAAGGAGATCAAGGGCAGCTTACAAACTTATTCAAATCAATGAGAAATTTAATTTGTTGAAACCGAATCAAGTTGTGTTAGATCTTGGATCAGCTCCAGGTAGCTGGTCAGAAGTTGTAAGTCAAATTAAAGGCAACAAAGTGATAGCAGTTGATAAGTTAGAAATGGACCCAATATCTGGTGTCGAGATTTTGAATCTTGATTTATCATCACAAGAATCATTTGATAAAATACATAAAGTAGTTACAGAGGTTGATTTGGTTCTTTCGGATATGGCTTCAGATACAACAGGACATAAATCAACCGATCATATTAGAACGCAAGAATTAGCAGAATTAGCTGCAGACTATGCTTTAAATTTCTTGAAGACTGGAGGATCTTTCTGTTCGAAAGTTTTTCAAGGTGGAACTCATCAAACGCTTCTTGATATTTTAAAAAAGAATTTTACTTCGATAAAACATTACAAACCAGACGCCAGTAGAAAAGGATCTCCTGAAAATTATGTTATAGCCAAAAGTTTTAGGGGATAAAAAAATACAAAAGTATTTGAACTTATTTCTGTATAGATTATAAGCAGATGTCAACATAACCTGAAAACAGGAGGTTGATATGAAATTCCGAGACGCTATTACCTTTGATGATGTATTGCTTGAGCCTTCAGAATCTTCTGTCCTACCTTCCGAAACAATTTTAAAAACAAAAATTACGAAAAATATCGATCTTACTGTTCCTCTTGCTTCAGCAGCAATGGATACAGTAACAGAGTCAAATATGGCAATTGCTATGGCTCAAGCTGGTGGTATTGGTGTAATACATAGAAATTTAGAAATTGAACAACAAATTAACGAGGTAAATAAAGTTAAAAAATATGAATCTGGAATGGTGGTTAATCCACTTACTATTTCTCCAGAATCTACCCTTGAAGATGCTTTAGTTCTAATGAAAGAAAATAATATTTCAGGAGTACCTGTAACAGACATAAAAACAAATAAACTTGAAGGAATTTTGACAAATAGAGATGTTAGATTTGCTTCCAATAAGAATCAAAAAGTTTTTGAACTTATGACTAAGAATGATTTGATTACTGTTAAAGATAATGTTTCTGAGAATGAGGCAAAGGAAATACTTCATAAACACCGAATAGAAAAATTACTTGTTGTTGATGATGAATATAGCTGTATTGGTTTAATCACTGTTAAAGATATCGAGAAATCTAATTTACATCCTGATGCTACAAAAGATGAAAAGGGCAGGTTAAGGGTTGCAGCAGCAACAACAGTTGGGGATAAAGGTTTTGAAAGAGCCGAAGCATTAATTGATAGTGAAACAGATATAATTGTTGTGGATACTGCGCATGGTCACTCTATTAAAGTTCCACAGATTATTGAAAGGATAAAGAAACTATCAAATTCTGTTCAGGTTGTTGCTGGTAATGTTGCAACTAAAGAAGCTTCAAAATCATTAATTGGCGCAGGTGCAGATTGTATAAAGGTTGGTATTGGTCCAGGATCAATATGTACAACAAGAATAATTGCAGGTGTTGGTGTACCACAGCTGACAGCAATTATGGATTGTGTTGATGAAGCTAAAAAGCATTCAATACCCGTCATTGCTGACGGAGGCATTAAGTTTTCTGGAGATTTAGCTAAAGCAATAGCTGGAGGAGCTGACCTCGTGATGATAGGTTCTCTTTTTGCTGGAACAGATGAAACACCAGGAGAAGTATTTCTTCATCAAGGTAGAAGATTCAAATCCTATAGAGGAATGGGATCAGTTGCAGCTATGGCCGAAGGCTCTGCAGATAGATATTTTCAATCTGATCTCAGTACATCAGACAAACTTGTACCTGAAGGAATCGAAGGACAGGTACCTTATATTGGATCAGTGCATAATGTAATTTTCAATTGATAGGTGGTTTAAGAGCATCAATGGGTTACACAGGTTGTAAAAATTTAGAGGATTTCCAGACGAAAACTAACTTTATTAAAATTACAACAGCATCACTAAACGAAAGTCATACGCACGATGTAGTTGTAACTCGAGAAGCCCCTAATTATCCTACAAGAGGTTAATATGTCCATAATTAGGGTTACAATTTTTCTGAGTATTTTGTTCTTTCCCCTTTTAGTTAATGCATCCAACAAATCTCTTTCTAATGATCTCGTATTAGAAGCGATTGAGGTATCAGAAAAAGATTTAGACTCTGCTATCTTTCTTATTCAACAAAGTGTAGTTGCTGATCCTAAAAATGCAAAGGCTTGGGCAATTGCGGGTAAAATTTACCTATTGAGCGAAGATTTACCATCTGCTGAAAGATTTTATAACAAAGCCAAAGCACTTGGACCTCTTTTAAAGGATGTAAAAGATTTAGAATCTCTTATAAATAATAAAAAGAAAGAGGAGTAGTTCTAGAATTGTTATGGTAAGTGATCAGCGCAACGATTCAATCTTAATTTTAGATTTTGGTAGCCAAGTTACACAGCTTATTGCAAGAAGGGTAAGAGAGTGTGGAATTTATTCTGAGATTTTTCCTTTTTCAAAAGCAGATGAGGCTATTAAAAAATTAAAACCAAAAGGCATTATATTATCAGGAGGTCCCGCATCAGTTAACAGCCAAGACGCACCAACAATAGAGGATAAATTATTTGATTTAAAAATTCCTATCTTAGGAATTTGTTATGGGCAACAAATCATGTGTTCATTGCTTGGAGGTAAAGTAGAAAAATCAAATGAAAGAGAGTTTGGGCGAGCAAATATTAAATTCCTAAAGTCTTCACCTTTATTCGAGGGGTTCGATATTAAAGGAAATACAGAACCTGTCTGGATGAGTCATGGTGATAAAGTTACGAACCTTCCAAAAGGATTTGAAGTTATTGCAGAAAGTAAAAATGCTCCATTTGCAGCGGTTTCTGATGAAATCCGATCATTTTATGGTGTGCAGTTTCATCCAGAAGTTGTTCATACTCCGAATGGTTCAAAATTACTAAAAAATTTTACTCATAAAATTTCTGGATGCAGCGGTAATTGGACAATGGATTCATTCAAAAAGGTCGCTATTGAAAATATACGAACTCAAGTTGGAAAAGGAAAAGTAATTTGCGGTCTTTCAGGAGGAGTAGATTCATCTGTTACAGCTGTTCTTATTCATGAAGCAATCGGAGACCAATTAATATGCATTTATGTGGATACCGGTTTAATGCGAGAGAATGAAACAGATGAAGTTGTAAATCTTTTTAGAGAAAATTTTAATATTCCTCTTATAGATGTAGATGCAGGAGATACTTTTTTAACTCGATTGACTGGAGTAAGTGATCCCGAAGAAAAAAGAAAAATTATTGGTTCTTCTTTTATCGATATTTTTGAAGAAGAGGCAAACAAAATTGGAGGGGCAGATTTTCTAGCTCAAGGAACCCTTTATCCAGATGTTATTGAGAGCGTTTCTTTCACTGGCGGACCATCTGTTACAATTAAAAGCCATCATAATGTAGGAGGACTTCCTGAGCGAATGAAGATGGAATTAGTTGAGCCTTTAAGAGAGCTTTTCAAAGATGAAGTAAGAGAGCTTGGAAAAGAACTAGGAATTCCAGATCCTTTTATTGAAAGGCATCCTTTTCCAGGTCCTGGTCTTGCAATTCGTCTACCTGGCGAAGTATCATCTGAAAAAGCTGATATTTTAAGAAAAGCGGATACAATTTATATAGAAGAGATAAAAAAATCTGGCCTTTATAATGACATTTGGCAAGCATTTGCGGTTTTATTGCCGGTTCAAACTGTTGGAGTGATGGGGGACGAGAGAACATATGATTTTGTTTGTGCGCTTAGAGCTGTAACTTCGCTTGATGGAATGACAGCAGATTATTATCCATTTGAACAAGAATTTTTAGCCAATGTTAGTACTCGTATTATTAATGAGGTTAAAGGTATTAATAGAGTTGTATATGATACAACTTCTAAACCACCAGGGACCATTGAGTGGGAATAAAGTGAATAAAAACAATAACTTAGCAAAATGGTTTCTTTTTGTTCTAGCAATAAGCATTACGCTTATAGTTTGGTTGTTTTTAGTTGATAGCGCTGAAGATAAAACATTGCTTTGGGCAAGATATACAGCTCGAATATCTTTTTTCTTTTTCACAGTTAGTTTTCTTGCCAGTTCGATACATTATTTTTTATCTAATTCTCTAACAAATTTTATAAGAAATAATCGCAGACATATCGGATTATCCTTTGCTTTAGCTCACACAATACATCTAGTCGCTTTGACAAGTTTTTTTGTTACTACTAATCAAAATCCCGATATTGTTACTGTTTTAGGTGGTGGTTTAGCTTATTTAGCAATGTATATCATGGCGTTTACATCAAACGATAACGCTGTAAGAAAAATTGGATTTAAAAGATGGAAATTAATTCATAAG
>JBJLFK010000005.1:0-15321 GCA_045565415.1 Alphaproteobacteria bacterium
ATAGTTTCAGCAATTTCATCATAGCGTGATTGGTAAACTTCTAGAATTTTACCTATTAATTCTATTCTTTCTTCCTTACTTGTTTGAGAGAAACTATCAAATGCATTTTTAGCTGCCGAAACAGCATTATTTAAATCCTCCTCATTACCAAGAGCAATCTTACCAATTGATTCTTCTGTAGCTGGATTAATAACATCAAAATGCTGAGGATTTACAGGATCAACCCATTCCCCATTAATATAAAATTTTAGACATTCTTTCATTTTGTCCTCCTGAAAAAAACTTAAATATATTACAGCATAATTAGAATTTACGAACAATCTCTTTTACAAATATTTAATAATTATTTATAGTTTGTGAAAATAATACTTAAGGAAAAATAATGGCTAAACCATATCCAAAAGAAGATCATTTAATTGGTAATTTTGCTCCAATAAGAATGGAGAGCAGTATAGATGATGTAATAATAGAAGGTGAAATTCCAAAAGAAATTAACGGAACATATTATAGAAATGGTCCAGATCCAAAATTTCCTCCAAGAGGTGATAGCTCGCATTGGTTTGGTGGAGACGGAATGATTCACGCCTTCCATATAAATGATGGAAAGGTATCTTATCTGAATAGATGGATGAAAACTGTAAAGTGGAAAAAAGAACATGAAGAACAAAAAGCTCTTTGGTCTAGCGGTATGGATGTAATGAACAATGATCCTTCTGTATCTAATATTGAAACAGATGGATTAGCAAATACAGCTATCGTTTCACATGCTGGTAAAATTTTTGCTTTAGAGGAAGCTCATGCTCCATTTGAATTTGATGAAATGACATTGGAATCAAAAGGTTCTCATACTTTCGATAATAAACTTCAAGGGCCTGTAACTGCCCATCCTAAAGTTGACCCTGTAACTGGAGAATTGTTATTTTTTGGCTATATGGCAGATGGTTTTTTCTCAGACACCATTAGATATACGGCTGTTTCTAAAGAAGGAAAAATTACAAAATCTGAATTAATTAAAGCTCCATTTCCTTCAATGGTTCATGATTTCTTTGCTACACAAAAATATATTATCTTTCCTGTCTTTCCATTAACTGGTGATTTTGAAAGAGCATTAAATGGTAAACCACCTTTTGCTTGGGAGCCTGAAAAAGGGACTCATATATGTATTTTACCTAGAGATGGTTCAGCTGAAGATGCTAAATGGATAGAATGCGATCCATCATTTGTTTTTCACTATATGAATGCATATGATGAAAATGGTTCAATTAATTGTGATTTGATGGAATTTGGTGTTCCTCCTCTATTTCCATATGCTGATGGAAGTATGCCTGAACAAAAAGAGGCTGAAGCAAGACATGTAAGGTGGCAAATAGACCTTAATAAGGGAAAAATCGAAAAGACAATTATGGATGATCTTACAGGTGAATTTCCAAGAATAGATGATAGATTTGCATTACAAAAGCACTCTCATGGTTATTACGCTGGAAATATTGGTAAACATCCTAAAGGTATGTCTTTAAATACAATTGTTCATTATAATTTCTTAACTGAAGAAAGAGAACATTATACAACAAAAGACGGTGGAGCAGTTGGTGAACCTGTTTTTATACCTAAATCTAATAATGGTAATGATGGTGAAGGTTGGCTAGTTGCAACCGAATATAATGCTAACGAGAATAGATCAAATCTAATCATATTAGATGCTATGAATGTTGCTGATGGTCCAGTCGCAATAGCTCAATTACCTCATAGAGTTCCTTATGGCTTTCATGGGTGGTTTGAAAATAGAGCATAATTAAATGCTTAGAAAACTTCTGTTTTTCTTTTTCGGGTTTCTAATTATTACAACTTGTAATGATTTATTTTCGCAAGAAAATAATAAAATAATATATGAAAAATCCTATTTTCAAAAATTCAATATTACAAATGCAAATGAAGCAATAAAACGAATTCCTGGAGTTGAAGGATTAACTCAAGGGAATGCAAGAGCAGGTTTTGACCCAAATCAAAATGATAATAAAAGAGGTTTTGGATCAAGTGGAACACAAATATTAATTAATGGAGAACGACAATCATCAAAAGCTAATAATATTGTAAAAACGCTTGAAAGAATTCAAATTAACTCAATTGAAAGAATAGAGGTTATAAGAGGTTCGGTTGCGGGGCTAGATGTAAGATCCGATGGTATAATAGTTAATCTAATTGTTGATTATAGTTCATCACAGGGAACAGGAACATGGCAATCTAGTCTTAGAATGCTAACATCTGGCGATAGTTTATGGAGCGGAGGAGCATCTTGGTCAAAAAAAATAGGGAAAACAGATTTAGTTTTAGGTTTTGAAAAAACTGGTTTTATGAATAGTCGTTTGTACCATGAGGACCATATAGATAAAAATGAAAATATTATTCAATATAGAATTAGAGAAACAATAGAATATAAATCAAAAAACAGAATAAATATTGATTTGAATTCAAAAATAACACCAAAAGATACATTAAGACTAAATATGCTTACCTGGTTTGATAGTAAAGAAGCAGAACCTCAGTCCCAATATTATTATGGCTCTGGTGATAGCAGTAAGGAAGATATTCTGAGATATATCAATTGGAATAGAACTGATGATCAAGATGGTTGGGAAATTGGAGGAGATTGGGAACATACTTTCAATTCTAAACACTCATTTAAATTTAGATCTGTTTTGACTAAGAAAAATAATGATAAAAAAAGTATTTCCAAAGAAAATAATGGCGATTATTTAAACAAAAATTTTTATATAAGCAGCAAAGAGTCAAATGATAGAAGTGAAAATGAAAGAATTCTTAGAGCAAGTTTTAATACAAATTTTAAAAATGGTGGTGCTTTAGAGTATGGTGTTGAAAGCGCCTATAATAAATTAGAGAGAAGTTTCGCACTATTATACCTTAACCCAGATGGTATTTCTCAAGATTCAGGCCTTTTTAATACAAAGGGGAAAGTTGAAGAAGATCGTTATGAAGGATTTGTATCTTATAATTTTCCTTTAACTAATTTAATAAGATCAGAAATAGCGATGAATTATGAATGGTCTGAAATCAGCCAATCTGGAGATGTAGAATTATCTAGAGAATTCCAATACTGGAAACCACGAATTGATTTTAAATGGGATTACAGAAAAAATAGGCAGGTTAGATTTAGTATATTAAGAAATGTTGGACAAATAAATTTTGATGATTTTATTTCAAGCTTTGACCAATTTGAAGAAAGAATTAGAGCAGGTAATCCAGATCTCAAACCTTCAACAGCTTGGGAAATAAACTTAGAACATGAGTGGAGACTTGCTAATGATGGCGGAGTTATAACCCTTACAGGATTTGCCTCTCAAATAGATGGTCCGGTTGAAAGGGTTCCTGTAGGTGGTTATGCTGCAGTAGGTAATCTAGGAACAGGTGAAATAACTCAGGCAAAATTAGATGGAAGTATTAGAATAGGTAATGTCTTACCAGGTGGTGTTCTAAGATTTATGGGTTATCTTCAATCAACTGAAGTTCTAGATCCAGTTACAAATATTAAACGAGACTTACATTTTTTTAGACGTTGGGAAACTATGTTGGATCTTAGACAAGATATTCCTAATAGTAGATATAGTTGGAGGGTATGGTACAGATCTTATTCTCAAACAAATATTTATGATCCATATCTATGGGGTCGATGGGCTGAGGAACCTATGCTTGGGGGAAGTTTAAGTGTTAAAATTAATTCAAAATTAAATCTTAATTTTATGTTCAACAGATTATTGGAAAAATATGGAGTTGGAAGAAAAATAGTTTATAACGGTTTTAAATCAAGTAATGATATTTTAATTCAAGAAAATTTTTATGTAAGAAATCACGGTTTTATAAAAATTCAACTTGAAGGAACTTTTTAAATTTTAGCCAGTATGTCCTGAATGCCCTATATCTTCATCAAAGTTTACTTTTATATTTAACCTTTTGTCTAAAATTGAGATAATTAAGCAGAAAATCATAAGAATAATTCCTAAAAAATATGGAGAATCAGGATTCCAATCAAACAATTTCATTCCAGTTAATGGATTAATAACAAATCCAGCGGCATAGGCGCTTACTAAGATTCCTGCTGCTGCACCTTGTTCATCTTTTCCTACTGCTAGAGAAACCCCTGTAAACAAACCTGGCCCCATCAATGCTCCCCCTATCCCATAAACCGCTAGAGCAAGACTCATATAATAAAGATTGCTAGAAAAAATAAATGCAAACAAAGATAAAATAGAAAAGATACTACCAATTCGTAGCAGTGAACCGGGAGTAGGTGATATTCTTCTTATAATAAAAAATTGCACTATAAAAGTAGCAACTCCCATTAAAATTAATACTCTACCTGTATAAAAAGTTGCCTCAATGATTGTGTAACTAAATTTATCCTGAAGATACATAGCAAGTAACTGCATAATAATTGCCTGGGTTTGACTTATAAAAAAACCCATAGCGACAAAAGTTAGAATCCTTGAGTCAAGCGCAGTTAGATGCACTTCATGTACTTTTGCAGGAATATTAGGTTTTGTTTTCTCAGGAAGAAATATCCAAATTAAAATTCCAATTACACCTGTAATAGAACCAAAAAGAAAATAAGGAACTAATGGTCCTAATAGAATTGCTTGAGAAGCTAAAGCAGGTCCAATAATACCACTAACAGCAAAGGCAGAGCCCATTAATGCCATAACTCCTGATCTTTCCTTTTCAGTCGTTCTATCAGCAACATATGCCATTGAAGCAGAGTGTGTTCCTGATCCCAAAAAACCAAAAAAACCTCTAGTAATAATCAACAAAATAAAAAGTAAAGTCAGCCCTATAAAACCATCATTATGAAGCTTAAATTCAAATCCCATTAAAATTGTTGTAATTGAGTAAATAAAAAGCCCTATTAAAATTATCGATTTACGACCAACATAATCACTTTTTCTGCCCCAATAAGGACTCATAAACATCCAACCTAAAGCTGATAACGAGAAAATTAGACCTATTTCAGTAGTGCTTAAACCTAAACCTCTGGCATAAGGTGGTAAAACAGCTATGAATAAAGTCTGACCTGTACCAATTGCGAACATACCAAGAAATAAAACTCTAAAACCAAGTTTTCTCTCCCTAGGTGTCGTACTAATTGAAGTGGACATTCTGTGTGTTTATATGCTGTTGCAGCAAAGATCAATAAATCAATTATCCAGCGTGGCTTCCCATTGATCCATCAGCAAGTCTTCCGCCATCAACATTAATATCTGTCCCAGTAATATAATTGCTAGCGCACAGAAACAGAATTGCATCTGCCATATGCTCTGGTAACCCTACCATTCTTATTGGCGTTTCTTGAATGAAGAAATTTTTGAGGTTCTCGTCTCCACCTTCTCCTCCTCCAACCATAGTTGTCCAAATTACGCCGGGATGAAGAGCATTGATTCTTATTTTTCTTTTAGCAGCTTCTAGCGCAACTGATTTTGTCATTGATGTTACAGCCCCTTTTGAAGCACAATAACCTGCTCCTTGTGGCAGGCCCATTTGGCCCATTAAAGAGGAAACATTAACAATTGCACCTCCATCATTCATTTTGTCTAGACAATGCTTCATACCCAACCATGTGCCATCTATATTTACTGAACATATTTGCTTAAAATCATCTAAAGAAGTTTCGGCAATAGGTTTGATCCAAAATTGACCAGCATTATTAACTAAATAATCAATTGATCCATATACATTTATAGTTTCTTGAATAACCTCTTTCCAATTCTCTTCACTTGAAACATCGTGTTTAATATATATGCATTTACCTCCTTCATTTATAACCATGTCGGCAGTTTTTTGCCCTTCTTCTTCATTTCTTCCAGTTATTGTTAGGCGAGCGCCTTCAGAAGATAACTTCAAAGCTGTTTCTCGACCTATACCTACGGAGGTAGCACCAGTTATAATAGCTACTTTGCCCTCTAATCTATTCATTGAAAGTTTTACTGAGCAATCAGTCCTCCATCGATTGTTATTTCTGCGCCTGTCATAAAGACAGACTCGTCTGAAACTAAAAATCTAATAGCCTCAGCTATTTCATCAGATGATCCTTTTCTTTCAAATGGGATCATAGCGATACTATCTTTTTCGTGTTTAAGAGAGTTTATAGAGTCAGGATAGTTTTTTTTAAATTCTTCTTCTGTATATGTATCAACCAAACCAGGGTGTATAGAATTTACCCTTATTTTCTCTGGCCCTAGTTCACAGGCTCCGGCTTTAGCTAATAATTTAACACCACCATGTGCAGCGCTTAATGCTGACATATTTGTTGCTCCTATTTTTGCTAGAACAGAGGACATCATTACGATGGAACCACCTTTGCCATGTTTACGAATAGCTTCAGTTCCATGTTTTAAACCTAAAAAACATCCATCAAGACTAGTATTTATAAGTGATTTAAAGCTTTCGTGAGAGCAATCTAAAATAGATTGATAGTTATAACTTCCAGCATTATTCACAACAGCATCTATTTGAGGAAAAATTTGGAGAGTCTCTTCAATAACTTTCTGCCAGCTCTCTTCTTTAGTTACATCATGTGGAATAAATTTTGCTGATCTATTTTTTGATAATATATCATTTTCTATGGAAAGACCTTCTTCGGTTGTTCTGCATGTAATAACAACATTTGCGCCTTCATCAGCTAACAATCTACATGCTGAAGCGCCTATTCCTCTGCCTCCTCCTGTAATTATCACTGTTTTATTTTTTAGACTAGTCATGGTTTGAGTTTATATGTATACAAAAAAAAGAAGTTAAACGCTATATATCATGCTTTATTTTACAACATTTATTAGAAATCTAGTATAATAATTAACTATTGAAATTAAATAATGAAAAGATTTATATATTAAAGAAAAGTACTCTTTGGAGAAATTTATGAGTGAGACAATAAAGCCAATCGATGAAGATCTTGAAAAGATTAATATGTTTGATCCTGAGCTTATGGCTTGCCCCCATGCTTTTTTTAAAAAACTTCGTGATGAAGCGCCTGTATTTCAGGATCCAAATACTGGCATTTTTCAAGTTTCAAAACATGAATTGATCTGTAAAGTTGCAAGAGATGCAAAACTTTTTTCCAATCAGTTTGGAGTGATTCAAAGAAGCGGAGGCGGTGATTATCCTCAGGAAGCTGCTGATATTATGGCTTCCGATGGATATCCTCCTGTCGATACAATGCTTACTGCAGATCCACCAAGACATACAAGTTATAGAAGATTAGTTGATAAAGCTTTTTCACCGGCAAGAGTTTCAGATATGGGACCTGAAATTGAAGATAAAATAAATTTCATAATCGATCAATTCTATGATCAAGGTAAGTGTGATGTCAGTAGAGATATAGCTCAACAACTACCTGTTAGGGTAATAGCTGAGCAAATGGGTGTTCCTTTAGAAGATTATGATAATTTTTGCGGATGGTCAGATGCATTTGTCCAACAACTCTCTGGAACAAGCTCTCCAGAAGAACATATTGAGATTGCAAAACAATTAGTTCAATTTCAGCAATATTTTGCAAATAAATTAAAAGAGAAAGAAAATAATGCAACTGATGATATAATTTCAGACCTAGCAAATCTTGATTTCGAAGATGAGAATGGTGAAACTAGAAAATTAGAAACAGCCGAACAATTATCTATTCTACAACAATTACTGGTTGCTGGTAATGCCACAACAGCGCATACAATTACTGAGGCTTTCTATTTACTAATTTCTCATCCTGATCAAATGGAATTGGTTGTAAATGATCACAGTTTAATTCCTAATATGGTTGAAGAAGCTCTAAGATTATTAACTCCTACAAATAATATGTGGAGAATTGCTACTGAAGATACAGAGCTAGATGGCGTTGAAATTCCTAAAGGTTCAGTAATTCTAATTCGCTATGGATCAGGAAATAGAGATGAGGATCTATTTGAAAATCCTGATAAATTTGATGTTACCAGAAAGAATGCCCGAAGGCACATAGCATTTGGACAAGGCATTCATGTTTGCTTAGGTATGAATTTGGCTAGAAAAGAAATGTATACAGCTTTTCCAATAATATTGAATAGACTAAAGAATATGAGATTCTCAGAAGGAAATAATTTTATTTATAGCCCTAATGTCTTGTTAAGGGGATTAGATAATCTATATATCGAATTTGACAAAGTTTAATTAACTTTTGTTTTATCAATTACTTTATACTCTAAAATTTTATTTGAAATAATAGATTGCGTATCACTTTTTCTCAATTGCTCATAATAATCTCTTGTAACTTCTGATAAAATATCATCCAAGGCTAATTGTTCCATTGCAGTTTTATTAAATACATTAATAAGATGATAACCAAGAGAAGATTTTATTGGACCTTGCCAGTTACTGTTATTTTTTTGTAATGAAAAAATATTTCTTGCCCCAGATTCACCAAAGTGACCAACAATGAAAGAATAAGGTTTCTTTGAATAATTTTTCTGATAAGGGAAAACAATTCCCCCTGTATTTACCAGATCTTTTAATTTTATAGAATCAAGTTCCTCCCTTAATTTTATTAAATAAGACTTAGCGCTTTTCTCTGTATCAAAAAAAATATGAGAAAAAGATATCGTTTCAGGTTCAATATATTGTAATTTATTTGTATCAAAAAAGTTATTTACCTCACTGATTTCAACACTATCAATATCGATAATCTCACCGACTAATGCTTGTTGTCCTAATTGAGCAAGTCGTGCTGATATTATTGAATCAATCCTATCTAATCCTAATTTTTTTGCTTCTCTTACTAAAACCTCTCTTTTTATAAAATCTTTTTTTAATTGATCTATTTGTTTCGCATTCAAAATATTAAAGTCTTGATTGTATGGATTCTCTGGATCTAGGTTATTAAAATAAAATATTTTTAAATTATTATTGCTTACAATAATAACATTTTCATCAATATCTGAAGTAGATTCTAATGTGCTTATAGCTATTATTGACAGTCCAATCATCAGACCAATAATTACAATAATTTTTTTTCGCACTATGGATTATACCAAATAGAGGATGTATAAGCTCTTTCCTGATGGGTTTTTGGTACATATGATGGCACATCAATTCCAAAAACTGCACTATCATAAGTTGTCCAACGAGGTGTTGGTATTTCTAAAACTCGAACATAATAAAATGCAGATAAATTTGGATTAAAATCTGGATCTTCCCAAAAAGTAGAGAAATAGGCCTCTCCTATTGAATTAGCATAAGTCGCATTTTCTATATCAACAGTGTTTTCACCTGCATCATCAGAAACTGCAATATCATATATCTTTTCTTTTGATCTACCGTATGAGTCAACCCATCCCTTGACAACCTGAACTCGCTCTATATTTGCTCCGTTTGGATCTTTTGAAACCATGACTAAAAATCCTGGTGATTTTCCTCTTTCTCTTGGCCCCAAGTCTGAACCCATAGGAACACCATTAGTATAACCAATCTCAACAAAATTCGGTTTATAGGAATCCGCATTTGAGAAATTCCAACCACCAAAAAATCTTACTGCCATTCTTGGTCCAGTAGTTGCATAAGTCTCTTTTCGCTTCATTGCATCAAAAATTTCTTCACGCGTATTCTCTCTTGCCCAGACAGCTGCATAGCCTGAAGCAGAAATTAACCAATTACGCCATAAATCTCCTGAACCCTCTCCATCGGGTCTATCGCATCCTGCCATACAGTTACTCATACGCCCTGGCCCAGGTTCTGAATCAACAAATTTTCCAAAGAAATTATCCTCAGCTGAAGCTGCTAAAGCTGTATGATTGTCAGTACTTCCTATGACCCCAAATTTAAATGGATTTACGCCAATTTTCTTTTGTATTTCCAGACCTCTTCTCAATGCAGGGCGAACATAGCTGCCTCTATATCGATCAGTTTCACTTTCTTTGTAACGGTAACATTTATAGTTTTCTGAATTTGCACAATCACCAGTTGTACTTAGCCTTTCTATTCTATCCGTTTCATTTCTTCCTATATTTCCTTCCCATGTTTCATAATCTGCAAAAGGATCGTCTGGAGAAACAGCTGGATGAGTTTCACTATCTCCTTTAACTTGCGTTGCCTCTACTAATGGCTCCCATCTATTACGCATATCCGCGTAAGTACGATCAATGGCTTCTCCGTAAGAATTTTTAAGGGGAAACATTCGTCCACCACTTATATTACTGTTATGTGAAATAGAGATAGCCTCACCACCAGTATTTTTATTATAATTTTCTAAAAAATTCCAAAGATCTTCTGGTTTATCACTATCTATTGCTGAAAAAGGTATTATCTCTTGAGCTTTTTTTGCGTCATCCTTAAAAATAACAACCCTATGAAGGTTGTCACCTGTCGGTGCAGGAGTCCATTCATAGCCAATAAAAGCAGTAAAAACGCCTGGTTGATTAAATCTATCAACATTTTCGGTAATTTCTTTCCAAATAGGTACATATATTTCTTTATTAAACGATACTTCTTGATTTCCGTTAAGGCCTTCAACAAATTCAGTAAAGAGTCTAGGATCATCATTATCCATATAATCTCTCCATCTTTTTCCTAGAGGTCTTTTGATAAGATCCTCATCACCGGCTTGAATTCTTTTAAAAACACCGAGATAAGTTGCGTGATCTGAAACCATAAAAAAATCAAGTGGAACCCTTAATTTTGCTTTTACTCCACTTTCAGAAGTGACTTCTTCTCCTCGAGCAAAACGGAAAGCATCACTTGGCGTTAAATTTGCATTTCCTATTGACCAAGCATCAGCCGATTCATTGGTGTGAAGATGTGTATCGCCCCATAAAAGTTTATCAGGATAATTTTTACCTACTGCAGGAGAGTATTCGTTCGCATTTAAATTAGTAATTAATAATAGATTTACAAAAACTATAAAAAATCCTCTTACAAACATAATCTGTCTCCCCTCCAAAGAGTTAATATATTAAATAAACATGATGAAATAAGAAATGTAAAGCGACCAAATTAATTGGTCGCTTTATTATATTTTAATATTCCCAGGCTAATTCGACACCTAGAACACGTGGTTTACTGTAGTAGGCAAGATCAAGTAATACAGAAACATTTGTAGTAGCTAATTTATCTATATCATCTGCTAAATTCTTACCATAGGCAGAAATTCTCCAATTTCCTTCAGCTGGTATATAATCAATACTAGCATTGAGTGTGCCTCTAGCATCTATCTCAGCTGGTCCATAACCAGTAACACTTGCATTCAAATCGTCATGATATTGCCAACCAATATTAATCACTGTTGATGCATCATTAGCCATATCAATACTATAAGACATATTAACTGCTGCAGTTATATCAGGAGCATTTTGTAATGGTAGGTTTGAGTAATCTTGAGCACCTGTACCAAAAACATCGGCAAAATATTCTTCATATCCGGCGTCATTAAAGGCTAAAGCAATACCTAAATTAAAGTTATCACTTGGAACCCATTCAATTTCAATCTCTATACCTTTAATTTCAGCTTCAGCAGCATTAGCTGTTATAGTTTCTTGCGGATTCGGACAACCACAATTAATTAATGGTCTAATAACTGTTCTTTGAAGATCTTCAAATCTCATAAGATAAAAAGCTATATTTGTTCTGAGTGTTGAACCCCAGTCGGCTTTTAATCCAATCTCAAGAGCATCCACGCTTTCTTCATCGAAAGGTCCTAATGTTGTTGGAGTACCTCCCCTACCATTAAATCCACCACTTTTGAAACCTCTAGCAAGTGTAGCATAAAGCATTTTATCTTCATCAATTTGATAATCAATTCCAACTTTAGGTCCAAAATTAGACCATTCATCATCTTTATAGATTTCTGCAGCTACATTCCCGACTGAGAATGGTTTTTGCATAAAACTTTTTTCCTCTTTTGTGTATCGACCACCAAAGCTTATATTCAATCTATCATTTAATGCGTAAGTTAAATCTGCAAATAAAGATTGCTGCTCATGTGATTGCGAAGTTACACCAATAATATGCGCCAAGAAAGCTCCAGATGTATTAATATAAGTGTCTCTTCTTAAAGTATATTCTTGCTCAAAGAGATAAATACCAGCAGTTAAAGACAATCTATCACTAAGATCAGTAGTGTATCTTAACTCAGTTGATTTTTGTTCATGAGGCTCTGTTCGAACAATGCCAAACATTGGGGCATCTGTCCAATCGATTTCTTCTCTCATCTGATATTCTGTTTCTCTATAATTTGTTATAGAAGTTAAAGTTCCACTATCTAATTCCCAAATAGCTTCTGCGGTTAACCCTTTGATGTCAGCATGAATATAGCCTGGACCAAAATTTAATATAACATTACTTTGATAACCAGTTCCTGGTCGACCATAAACTCTACTTAGAACTTGATTAGGTTTAGAAGCATTAATAGCTGGAATCGGTTGACTTCTATCTTTTGAATATTCTCCAATTAATGTGAGTTTAAAAGTTTCACTTGGGTTAAATTCCAACATAGGTCTAACTGAAAAAACATCATCACCACCTGTATCCTCATAATCACCATCATATTCATAACCCATTTGAGCTGGAACTGAATAATTTGGATGAGTCTGATATTTTGCTTTAAAGAAACCATCACTCTTTTGTTGTAATATTGAAATTTTAGCATTCACAGTGTCCGATAACGGGGTCTCAACGGCAACACGTAAATCTCTTCTACCATAATCACCCATAGTTAATCGAGCTTTAGCGCCAAATTCACCTGTTGGTCTTTTTGAACGAACAACTATAGCGCCCGCTGTCGTATTTCTTCCAAAAAGAGTACCTTGAGGACCTCTTAAAACTTCTACCTGCTCAACATCAAACAAATCTAGGTTACTATTACTTGATCTAGGCACATAAACACCATCAATAAAAATTCCTATCGGTGGATCAATTGTTGAGTCGATATCAGAATTACCAATTCCTCTCATAAAGACTGCTGCAGAATTTGTAAAACTTCCGCTTGCGGCGGTATTAATAAGAAGGTTGGGAACAGACATTCCTAAATCTTGTAAATCTGTTGCATAGAGTTTTTGAATCTTTGCATCAGTTAAAGCCGTGATTGTCACAGGAGTTTCCTGTAAAGGCTCCTCTTTTTTACGAGCAGTAACAATTATTTCCTCAATACCAGTAAAACTTTGATCTTCTTCTGATTGAGCAAAGCTATTAGTGTTAAAAGTTAGGCTACTTATAGCCAAAAAAAGTAAATAAAATTTAATATGTTTCATGAAAAGTTCCCCAAACTAATTTAATATAACTGTATTAAATATAATAGTGATTCTATTAGTAAAGTAAAAGTAAATATATTTATGCTTTATTAATTTTCTGAAGGTTATATTTTATAAAAAAGGGTTATTTTTTTGATAAAAAAGTTAAATAAATTTTCAGAGACTAAGCTTGAATTAATGTACGCTGCTGAAATACTTTTTGGTCAAAAAGGAATTAAAAATACTTCGCATAGAGATATTATCAATATAACTAATCAAAAAAATATTTCAGCTATTTCTTATCACTTTCAAGACTTACAAGGTTTGGTAAGAGCTTTATTAGAATTTCGAATGAGTATTGTCGATGCTGATAGAGAAGAAAGGTATAAAAAAATTATCAAAGAAAATATTATCAGCAATAATAATTTAATGGATGCATATATTGATCCTTTATATGAGCGATGCATCAGTGATAAAGAATGGGCTAATTATATATATTTTTTAAAGCATCTAATAACGGATTATGATATTCAATTTATTAATTATCTGCAAACTTATAGTAAAGTTACACTTCTTATAGAAAATGAACTTAAAAAAATAAATAATATACATGATGATGGACTGTGGAATACTAAATTATTAAATGTCGGTGCATTTTTGACAGCATCCTTAGCTTTTAGAAAAAGAGAATTAGATAACAATAATAAGGTTCCCGATGATAAAAAATACCTGAATTATCTAAAGAAATCAGTTTTAAATATATTCTTATTTAAATAATTTATCTTTTTATACAAAAAAAAGGGCGCCTAAAAGCGCCCTTATTAATTAATTTTTTAATTTATTAAAACTTAGCTTCAAATTCTACGCCAAAGTATCTTGGTCTATTCACTGTACCGAAGCTCCATAATCCAGGAACATACACAGGTGTAGAGTCTGATGCGCTTGTAGCGTTAACACTTGAAGCCACATCAAGGAAATGAAGAAGATAATCTTCATCACCAAGGTTTTTACCAAATAGAGATAATCTCCAATTTTCTGTTTCATAACTTATAGAAGCATCAATAATACCATGTGCTTTGTTACAAGCAGGGTTTGCTCCATAATGAGCTTCAATAGCTTTAAAATTGTTACCTTGAATACAGTAATCATCTTTCCATCTATAATTTAAACTTGAAACTATGAAATTTCCATTAGTAAGAGCATATTCATGTAAAGCTCCAAGAGCTAATGTCATTTCAGGCGCTCTTCTCAAATCAAAACTACTTTTATCAACCATATTTCCAGCACCATCTTGAACCATATAATTATCATAATTAGCGTCCAAGATACCTAAGTTAGCTGTTAAAGTAAGGCCTTCAGTAGGAATCCAAAGAGATTCAATTTCTAAACCATCTATACTTACTGCAGCAGCGTTTTGAACAATAGTCAAAGTCACAGCGCCATCTGTACCAGGTAAAACAACATCCTCTTGCTTGTCAGTATAATCAACAGTGAATGCAGATGCATTAAATTGGAAAGTGTTATTTGCCCAAATTGTTTTGATACCAAATTCGAAACTTTCAACTGTTTCTGGATCATATGGGCCAGCATTGTTTGCACCTGTTGCTCTTCCGTTAAAACCACCAGATCTAAAGCCTTCAGAATAAGTAGCATACGCAATACCATTTTCTAGCTCATAAGTTAAACCAACTTTTGGAGTAAAATCATCCCAACTTTCAGTACCTGTAAATGTTGCATTTTCTCCAGTGACTGGATCAGTGTAATCATTTTGAGCTGTAGAAGCAGGAACATATCCAGGACATTGTCCCCAAGATTTTTGAATAATTCTTGGATCTGGATCAGATGAACCAAACCAATTAAATATTGGTGTCTCATCACCCGCATTAAGAGTAAACATTTGACAGAAATCCTTCTCTTCATCAATCCATCTACCGCCAACGGTTAATGTTATCTTATCCGTAACATCATAATCTAGTTGACCAAAGAAAGCGGTATTTTCTGTTGAATGAAGAGTTCTAGGAGAATCATTAAAGCCTCCAAAGAAGTATGTAGTTTGCCATGCATCATATTCACTATCCCA
>JBJLFK010000006.1:0-15015 GCA_045565415.1 Alphaproteobacteria bacterium
GATTACCCAAAAGAAAGAAAAATAATTATTCCAAAAATCCTTTAAGGTCTCTTTCTCATAATTAGTTTGTAATATAAATTTGTTAACCATTTTGGAGTTAACCACATAAGAAAAGCCAGAAATTTATTTATTCCCCCGTTAATATATAAATCTTTACCCTTCATTGCCTCATCAAAAGCTTGTTTGGCTACAGTTTTTGAGCTCATCCACATAAAACTTGGTATAGAGCTTTTGAATTCGCCCATTTGATCGTGAAATTCTGTATGAGTAAAACCTGGACAAACAGCGCAACAATAAATATTATTATCTTTATATTCTTTATGAATACCCTCTGAAAATTTAATTACCATTGATTTAACGGCAGTATACATGCCCCCAGAGTTTGATGCTGGAGCAAATCCTGCAAGTGAGGCAATATTAATAATTCTTCCAAAACCATTACTTATCATATTTTGTATAAATAACTGGGTCAAAGATACAACTGATGTTGATAAAACATTAATAAAATTTATGTGGTCTTCATATGAAATCTTGTGAAAGCTATCTAAAGTTCCGTAACCTGCGTTATTGACTAAAAAATCAGGCATAAGGTCATTTCTTTTACATTCATCATAAATTCTTTCATATTCAGGTATCTGACTTAAATCTGCTGCAATAACCATTATGTTTATTGAAAACTTAGCCTGTATATCTTCCTTTATCTTAATAAGGTTATCTTCTCGCCTTGCTAAAAGGATCAAATTTATACCCTTTTCAGCCATAATATATGCGATATCTTTACCTATCCCAGATGAGGCTCCTGTAATAAGAGCATTTTTTCCAATAAAATTATCTGCCATATCTAAGCTTTCTCAAAAGTTAAATATAATTTATTCAAACCTCGTAAAGCAAAATGTGATCGATGAAGAAAATCATTTTTATTTTCAGCTAGATTAATATTAGTTAGTCTTTCTAGAAGGATTTGAAATGCTAATCTCATTTCTTGCCTTGCTAAAGGAGCGCCAATACAATGATGATGAGAGGTTCCATACGCAAGATGTTTGCCTGGATTTTTTCTATCCAAAATCATATCCATAGGACATTCAAACTGCTCTTCATCTCTATTTGCTGATCCAAAACGCATATCAATTATTGTGCCCTCTGGTATTTCAACCCCTGATAACAAAACATCTTTTCTAACTCTTCTAAAAAGACTCTGCACAGGTGTTTCTAGTCTTATTATTTCCTCTACGAAATTTTTATATTTTGCTTTTCCAGAGATCAGGTTATCCATCTTGTCTCTTTGTTGCATCAACATCAACATTCCACTACCTAAGGAATCAGTAGTTGTCTCATTACCACCAATGTTTAAGTCACTTACAATTGAGAGAAGTTCTTCAGTTTCTAGTTTCTTTCCATCTTCATCAATATAATTAACAAGGTCAGAAATTATATCGTCTTTTGGATTTAATCTTTTTTCTTCAAATGTTTTAACCATATAATGTTGAAATTCTACTAACCTCTCAGCTACAGAGATTTCTTCTTCTTCGCTAAGCATTTGACTTAAACCTGCAGAAGTATCTTGCGACCAGGATTTAAGTTTCGGAAGATCTTTTTTAGGAAAACCTAACCTATCTTGAATAACATTCATTGGTAAAGGTATACAAAATTGGGAAACAAACTCAACCTCTCCATCATCTATAAAGGAATCAATTAAATCATTAATTAAATTCACAATATATGGTTCCATATTTTTTACTCTTTTTGCAGTAAAAGATGGGTTTGCTGCCTTTCTAAATTTAGTATGATATGGAGGCTCTGCGCCAAAACAGGGTATCTGCTGCCATCCCTTTTCTTTAAAAACCCTTCCTACACTATCTCCGTGCTTCCAATACCCCTTTTTTTTATGCTTTGAATCTTTTTCCCAATAGGCTGCTATATCACGTGAAAAGTAATCGTAATCCGTTAATACTCTTTTTAAATCATCATATTTAGTGACAACATAAAAACCCGTATCTTTACTATGATAAACTGGGGCCTCTTCTCTATAAACTTTATAGGCTTCATAGGGGCTTTCAATAACATCAGGGTCTAAAAGATTATAATTTTCAGGTGATTTTATTTTTTTATTCATTTTTAAACTTTCTAAATACAAAACTATAAGATTAGCGGAGGATTACCAAGTATAAATTCAACATGATTTTGGATTCTTGAAGTTTCTTTATTGATATCGCCATTAATATCTAATGGATCAATTTGGTGACCGAAAGTTATTGTATACTTAAATGCCTCTTTGTTTAACAGTTCGTTAAATAGGCTAATGTTCTTTAATTCTTCATTAAAAATATCCAAAAAATAGTAAAAAAGTGAATTATGCCCATCCATGTGAAAAGGTACAATTGGCGCATTATATTTCTTGGATAACTTAACTACAGTGTTTAACCAAGGTCTTTCAAATAACTTGAAGCCTTTTCTTTTAGAAAGACGAGATGATGGAAAAACCAATAAACACTTACCTTCATTAAGAGTCTCCTTTGTTCTTTTTAGAATTTCTTTGCTTTTACCGATATTTTTATTGTCATCATTCCAATCGACAGGAATAATAATATCTTCAAAACCTTTTGACAGCTTAATCATGTCAATATTTGCATAAAGAGTGTAATCAGGTCTTCTATCTTTCATAACCTCAAACATTACTATTCCATCAGTCAAACCCGTTGGATGATTTCCGGCTAATATTATAGGGCCATTTTTTGGTACTAATTCAATATTTCTTATATCAAGATTAAATTTCAGTAGATTTGTTAAATAATTAAAACATTCAAAACCAGATATATCAGAAATATCATCTGTAATATTTTTTGCTGTTTGATATTTAAATATTTTAAAAATTGTAGGTTTTATAGCCGACCACAAAAACTTTTTAGACATCAATTTAGGGCATCTTTCTTCTATAATTTCATCAATTGGATGGATTCTATGCATCTAATATGCTCTCAATCTTTATATCCCTTTGCCTTCTTGCATTAAGAACAAACCCCATCGCGGCACAAAGAGATATTATTGCTGAACCACCGTATGAAAGCATAGGTATTGGAACACCAACTATTGGAATTAATCCAGTTATCATCGCGCAATTAATAAAGAAATATAAAAAAATCAATACAGATATTGATCCACATGCAACTGAACTGAATCGACTTCTAGCTACGATGGAGGTATGCATAGAAATTATAATAAAATAGAAAAAAATTGAGAAAATAAATATTCCACCTACTAATCCTGTTTCTTCAAGGAGTACCGCTAACATAAAATCATTATGTTTTTCAGGAAGAAAATTAAGCTGGCTTTGTGTGCCTGACATAAAACCTTTTCCAGTTAAACCTCCGGAACCAATAGCTATTTTTGATTGAATTATATGATAACCTGATCCAAAAGGATCTTTATCAGGATCAAGAAAAACTTCTAATCTTTTCATTTGGTAAGGCTTTAAGCTCGTAATAATGAGCGGGATAGTTACAAAAACAAATGATGAGCCCAATACAACCCATTTCAAATAAAGTCCAGAAAAGAAAACAGTTGAAAAACCTGCTAGAATTAGTAAAACAGCTGTCCCCAAATCAGGTTGATTTAAAATTAAAAAAGAGGGAACCAGAATTAATATTATTGGTATTATATTGTATCTTAATTGCCTAGATTTGCTTTCTCCAAAAAAACTATAATAAGAAGCTAATGTTAAAATTAGTATAAATTTTAAAAACTCTGATGGCTGAAAACTTGTTCCGCCTAAGTTTATCCATCTAGACACTGTCGAAGACTCAAATACATATAGCCAAACCAGCATAGCCAGTATAACAAAGTACATTGGAAAAGAAATAACTCTGAGAATTCGAAAACTAATAAAAGAAAAAAATATAAAAAATATAAATCCAACTATTAAGCGAAGAAAATGATTAATTACTGTCTGATTAAATTCTCCACCAGAAATAGAAAATAACATCAATAATCCGGTGGAACCTAACATGAGTAAACAAAGCGGTATACCATAATTAATACTTCTAAATTTATCAAAGTAGAGAGTTCTTTTATGTAAAATACCCTTTCTTTGTTTTCTATACATTTTTATGCCTTTGATCCCTGAGTTTTAATTTTTTGACATGCTAACAAAATATCCCTTCCTAAAGGCGCAGCCTTTTGGCTGCCTGAGCCACCATGTTCTATAACAATTGAAACAGAATATTTTGGTTGTGTTGTAGGTGCATAACCTACAAAAAGAGCATGATCTCTTTCGTTCCAAATTTTTGAAATAATTATTTCTTCTTTTCTTTCTTCTTCAGTTATTTCTTTTACTTGTGAAGTTCCAGTCTTACCTGCCATTCTCCAGTTGTCTGCTTCAATCCTGCTAGAGTAAGCATTGCTCCCTTTTTCGTTAACAGCTATATCTAATAAATCTCTAAGCAAATCTAGATTAGAAAAATTAAATCCAGCAGGTCTTATTTTATTTTTTTTATTTAAATTTGGTGATTTAATTATTTTAGGCTCAATGTAGAACCCTTTGTTTGCAATCATTGATATCATTACATTTAATTGTAAGGGAGTTGCGGAAATATAACCCTGACCGATACCAGCAACTAGTGTATCCCCTAAATTCCAATTATTATTAATATTATTTTCTATCCAATTTTTAGTTGGCACTAGTCCATTTCTTTCATTATCACTAATTAAATCGAAATTTTTACCAAATCCTAATCGAAGAGCCATATTGGCAATCTTTTCAATACCAAGTCTTCTAGCAAGATCATAAAAATAGACATCGCAAGATTCTTTTATTGCCTTTCTAAGATCGACCTCTTCATGGCCTTTATCCTTCCAACAATGAAAATTTCTTTTTCCATATTTTGTTTTTCCAGTACAAAAAACCTTATCATCTGGGTTAAGCAACCCATCCTCTAGGCCAGCTAAAGCAGTAACAATTTTAAATGTTGATCCTGGAGGATATTCACCATTAATAGCTTTGTTCAAAAATGGTTTTCTTTCATCTTCTGATATTTTATTCCACTCATCATAACTAAAACCATCAATAAACTTATTGCTATCAAAACTTGGTGTTGAACACATAGCCAAAATTTCACCATTTTTGATATTCATTACTGTTGCTGCACCTGCATTATTGCCCATTATTTTATGAACGGCGTTTTGAAGACCTTGATCAATTGTTAAAACTACATCTTGACCATTTATTGCTATATTTTCCTCCAAAATACGTATGCTTTTTTCTTCAGAATTTACTTCTGTTTTCACATAACCTAAATGACCTGATAGAATATGGTCGAATTTTAACTCTAAACCAGAAAGTCCAATAGTTTTTAAACTCTCTGAATTTGAATCATTTATAAAGCCAGTGTATCCAATAAGATGGGAAAATCTTTTCGAATTGATATAAGATCTTTTCGAGTTATCTTCGATTAAAAAACTCTCTAAATCATCATTTAAAAAATTTAAAGCAGATATTTCATCGATAGTTAAATTTTCTTTAATTTCTATTTTTTTTAATTTTCTATTAAATATCCTCTTGTTAATCTTCTCAATTTGATCATTATTTAAACTTAATTCATTACTAATTTTTTTTATAAGCACTTGATCTGGTAAAGCAGAACCTGAGGAATAAGTTAATTTAAAATTGGAAGAATTTAATACTAATTCATTACCATTTCGATCATAGAAGATGCCTCTTTTAGGAAACAATGGAGTTATTCTTATGCGATTCTTATCAGATAATAGCAAATATTTATCTTGCTCACTGACTTGAAGTTTCCAAAGCCTTGATAAAAGAAATGATGAAAGAATAATCATTCCTCCACCAACAAAAAATACACGACGATTTATGTCGTTGTTTTTTTCATACATTTTTAATTTTTATACTGATTCCTTTAATATCTGCCATAAGGTGTACTTAATGTATCTCTCATCGTCTTTATATTTTTCATCACTTTACCTGACCCTAAAGCTACACTTGATAAAGGTTCTTCAGCATATTTTACTTTCAGGCCTGTTGCGCGCTCAATCACTATATCCATGTTGTCTAATAATGATCCTCCTCCAGTTAAAAGGATGCCATTCTCATAAATGTCACCAGTTAATTCAGGTGGGGCTGACTCAAATGCCTCCTTAATAGTCTCTGTAATTTCAAATAACGCCTCGGCCAAGCTTTCAGAAATATGTCTCTCAGTAATTTCTTTCTCTACTGGTACGCCTTCTGTTATCTCTTTACCTTTTATTGTCATCTTTCTTCCATCACCATGTTTGGGAACAATCCCTGAACCAATGTTCATTTTAAGTTGTTCTGCTGTAATCTCACCAATTTGAATATTTTCATTTCTCCTTAAATTAGAAATGATTGATTTATCAAATTCATTTCCACCAACTCTAATAGACTTAGAAAAAACTATTCCACCAAGAGATATTATTGCAATTTCAGTAGTTCCCCCACCTATATCAATTATCATTGAGCCTTTTGCTTCATTAATTGGGAGATCGGATCCTATAGCTGCAGCCATAGGTTCCTCGATTAAAAAAACTTTCCTAGCTCCAGTAGCTAAACCAGAGTCCAAAATAGCTTTTCTTTCAGCGGGAGTAGAACTTGCGGGAACACATATCATTAATCTAGGGCTAAAGAGGTTTTTATTTAATAAGGATTTACTTATAAAATATTTTAACATTTCTTCAGTTGCTAAATAATCAGCAATTATACCTTCACGCATTGGTTTTATGGTTTCAATGTTTTCTGGGGTTCTGCCATGCATTTCTTTCGCTTTTGACCCAATGGCAATTATACCCATATTTAAATCTGCTTTATCAACAGCCAAAATTGAAGGTTCATTTAAAACGATTCCATTATCATGGTGATAGATAAGTGTATTAACTGTACCTAAATCTATAGCTAAATCAGAACTAAGAAAATTCAAATATTTTTTCAAAAAATTCTCCTAATTAATTAGCTATCTCCTCAGGAATACTTTTTTCTCTTTTAACCATAAGACGATTTAAAGCACTTATATACGCCCGAGCAGAAGCTACTAAAGTATCAGTATCTGCGCCTCTTCCTATAACTGTCTTACCTGATTCGTGTAATCTTACACTAACTTCCGCTTGAGCATCAGTTCCTTCTGTAACAGCATGAACCTGATATAGCTGTAAACTAGCAGTATGTGGAATAAGAGTTCTTATTGAATTAAATAAAGCATCAACCGGTCCATCGCCCTCAGATTTATTTTGTTTTACTTCTCCATCTATCTCTAATGAAAGATCTGCAAATTGTGGACCTTCGGTACCAGCATAAATAGATAACGATACTAGCTTTATAACATCTAAGCCTTTAGAAAATTCATCATCAATTAGAGCAACAATATCATCATCGAAGACTTCTTTTTTCTTATCAGCTAAATCCTTAAACCTATAAAATGCATCATTTAATTGATTATCAGCTAGCACATAACCAAGCTCTTTAGCTTTTTCTTTGAAAGCATGTCTTCCAGAATGTTTACCCATCACTAAAGTGGATTCATTTAAACCAATACTTTCTGGAGTCATAATTTCATATGTTTCATTGTTCTTAAGCATTCCATCTTGATGAATTCCAGATTCATGTGCAAAAGCATTTTTTCCTACAATAGCTTTATTAAATTGAACTGGAAAAGATGTGACTGAAGATACAAGTTTTGAAGCACGAGTGAAAAGCGTTGTCTCAACTCCTGAGTCATAATCTAATATATCATTTCTTACTTTCATAGACATGACAATTTCTTCAAGAGCAGCATTACCGGCTCTCTCACCAATTCCATTCATGGTGCACTCAATTTGTCTTGCGCCCGCTCTGACGCCAGATAAAGAATTAGCAACTGCTAAACCTAAATCATTATGGCAATGTGTTGAGAAAACAACTTTATCTGAATCTGGTATGTTTTTTATTAAAGAGTCAATTATTTCATAATATTCATCTGGGGTTGTATAACCTACTGTATCAGGAATATTAATTGTGGTAGCTCCGGATGATATAGCCATATCAACACATTTAAATAAAAAATCTCTATCTGTTCTTGTGGCATCTTCCGCAGACCATTGAACATCTTCTACTAAATTTCTTGCTCTTGATACAGAGAAATTAATGGCATCAAGAACTTCTTGCTCATTCATTTGTAATTTGTACTGCATGTGAACAGGGCTGGTTGAAATAAAAGTATGAATTCTAGGGTTTTTTGCATACTTTAATGCCTCAGCAGCTCTATCGATATCCTTTTGTCCCGCCCTAGATAGCCCACAGACTTGAACATTTTTTACTATTCTAGAGACTTCTTTAACTGACTCAAAATCACCATTTGATGCAATCGGAAATCCGGCTTCAATAATATCTACACCCATTTCATCAAAAATTTCAGCAATTTGTATTTTTTCCTCAAGAGTCATTGAAGCTCCAGGAGACTGCTCACCATCCCTTAAGGTTGTATCAAAAATTTTAATATAATTATCTTTACTATTCATTTCTTACTCCATTTTTATTGAATGTGTTTTTAACCTCTGAGAACAAAAAAAATTGAACCTCAGAGGCAAATCAGGAGTAATGCTAGTAAACCAAGAACAACCAAAGAATTATTGTTGAAAGAATTGATGCTTTCAAGAGAATTATTATTATTTTCTAATTGTTCCATTTCATTACCTTTAAAAAGATAGATGCATGAAATTTTTGATTTATTCAAGAGAAATTAATTTTTTTCTTTATCTACAAGAGAATTTTCGCCAATCCAAGGCATCATACCTCTTAATTTTGTTCCAACTTCTTCAATAGAATGAGAATTAGATTTTTCTCTCATTGCATGGAATTCTTTATTAGAACCTTCTTTATTTTCATTAATCCACTCTTTTGTGAAATTACCAGATTGGATATTCTCAAGTACCTTTTTCATAGCTTCTTTTGATTCATTGCCCACTACTTTTGGTCCAGATACATATTCACCATATTCAGCAGTATTAGAGATAGAATAATTCATGTTTTTAATTCCTCCCTCATACATAAGATCAACAATTAATTTCATTTCATGAAGGCATTCAAAATAAGCCATTTCAGGGGCATATCCAGCCTCAACAAGAGTATCAAAGCCATTCCTGATTAATTCAACCACTCCTCCGCAAAGCACAGCTTGCTCTCCAAATAAATCAGTTTCGCATTCTTCTTTAAATGTTGTTTCTATGATTGCAGCTCTTCCACCGCCAATTAAGGAAGCATAAGATAAACCAATATCAAGAGCATTTCCTGTAGAGTCTTGATGAACAGCAATTAGGCAAGGAACACCGGCTCCTCTTTCATACTCCGATCTAACTGTGTGTCCAGGTCCTTTTGGTGCTACCATAACAACATTAAGGTCATCTCTAGCATTTATTAAATTAAAATGGATATTTAAACCATGTGCAAAAAATAAAGATGCATTTTCTTTCAGATTTGGTTCAATATCAGAACTATAAATATCTGCCTGTAATTCATCAGGGGTTACCATCATCATAATATCAGCCCAGTTCGCCGCATCCGCGACTGTTTTAACTTCAAAACCAGCATTTTGAGCTTTTTTTATTGAGTTAGAATCTTCTCGAAGCGCTATGCAAACATCATTTACGCCACTATCTCTCAAATTAAGCGCATGCGCATGCCCTTGACTTCCATAGCCAATGATAGCTATTTTATAATCAGTTATAAGATTTTTATCTGTATCACTATCATAATAAACCTTCATTTTCGTCTCCTCTAAATAACTATTCTTTCTGACCTCTTGATATGGCAGCTAAGCCAGTTCTTGATATATCAATTAAACCCAATGGCCTCATAAGCTCAATAAATGAGTTAATCTTATCCATTGCCCCGGTAAGTTCAAAAACAAATGAATTTTTTGTTGTATCAACTATCTTCGCTCTGTAGGTTTCAGAAAGTCTTATAACTTCTTCACGATTGTGTCCATCACATTCAACTTTAATTAATGCCATTTCTCTTTCTATTGATGGCCCATCTGTAGTTAAATCTTCAACAGAGTCAACAGGCACAAGCCTTTCAAGCTGGTGCTTAATTTGATTAATAGTCATCAAACTACCATTTGTAACAATTGTTATTCTAGATTTATGACTATCTTCGTCTATTTCAGCAACATTTAAGCTTTCAATATTATAACCTCTACCAGAAAATAAACCTATCACCCTTGCCAAAACACCGGCTTCATTACTTACTTTTATAGATATAGTATGTGATTGCTGATCTTCTTTTTTTAATTTAATCATCTTAAATTAATACCTTTCCTTCATCAGAAACCTCTGGGTTATCATCGCTTTCGCCTAGAAGCATTTCATTATGCGCTGCTCCAGAAGGAATCATAGGGTAGCAATTCTCATCTTGGTCAACAACGCAGTCAAAAATAACTGGACCTTGATAATCAATCATTTCTTGTATTTTTTGATCAAGCTCATCAGGTTTTATTGCTCTTAGACCAAGGCAACCATAAGCCTCAGCAAGCTTAACAAAATCAGGTAAGGAGTCTGTATATGAATGAGAGTATCTCCCGCCATGCAATAATTCTTGCCATTGCCTTACCATCCCCATGTATTGATTATTTAAAATAAATACTTTAACGGGAAGCTTGTGTTGAACAGCTGTTGATAGCTCTTGAATATTCATTAATATCGATGCTTCGCCGGCAATATCAATAACTAAACTGCTTGGGTGAGCTACTTGCACACCAATTGCCGCAGGTAAACCATAACCCATTGTCCCAAGACCGCCGGAAGTCATCCATCTATTAGGTTGATCAAATTTATAATATTGAGCTGCCCACATTTGATGTTGCCCTACTTCAGTAGTTATATATGAGTCATTATCTTTGGT
Source organism: Alphaproteobacteria bacterium (assembly GCA_045565415.1). Classification (GTDB taxonomy): domain Bacteria; phylum Pseudomonadota; class Alphaproteobacteria; order MED-G09; family MED-G09; genus AG-430-B22. The sequence goes on from JBJLFK010000006.1 coordinate 10,898, forward strand.
TAGCTCATATAATCTTTCAACTGCGAATTGTGGCTTTATCACTTCAGTAGAATTTTTATAATCCAATGATTTTTTACTTCTCCATTTCTCAATTTTCTCCATCCATGCATCAGTATCTACCTTTATGCCTTTTGATTTCCATTTTAACAAAATGCCTTCTATTGCATGAGCGCAGTCACCAACTATAGAAACATCAACTGGAACAGTCTTATTCATTGATGAAGGATCAATATCAATATGTATCTTTTTTGAATTAGGTGAAAAAGCATCTAATCTTCCTGTCACCCTATCATCAAATCTTGCGCCAATATTTATTAAAAGATCGCATTCATTCATAGCTAGGTTAGCTTCATAGGTACCATGCATTCCAAGCATTCCAAGCCAATTATTTTCATTTGATGGAAACGCCCCTAAACCCATTAAGGTGCTAGTAATTGGAAAACCAGTTAATAAAACAAGCTCTTTTAATAGATGACTTGCTTCAGAGCCAGAATTTATAACTCCTCCACCAGTATAAAAAATAGGTTTTTTTGCATTTGCCATTAACTCTATAGCTTCATCAATAAAACGCATATCTGGTTTTATTTGAGGATTATAGTTTTCTGATTTAATTTCATTTGGTGGGAAATATTCTGCATCAGCAAATTGAATATCTTTTGGAATATCTACTACAACTGGACCGGGTCTTCCTGAGGTAGCTACATAAAAGGCTTCGTGCAATATACGACATAAGTCATCAGGATCTTTTACAAGCCAATTATGTTTAGTACATGGTCTTGTTATTCCAACTGTATCTGCCTCCTGAAAGGCATCAGTTCCAATTAAATGAGTTGGCACTTGACCAGAAATACAAACTAAAGGTATTGAATCCATCATTGCGTCAGTTAAGCCCGTGACAGCATTTGTAGCTCCAGGCCCAGATGTTACAACCAAAACACCAGGTTTCCCTGTTGATCTGGCATATCCCTCGGCCGCATGTGCAGCTCCTTGTTCATGTCTTACTAAAATATGCTTAGGCGATTCATTGCTTTTAAAAATCTCATCGTATAATGGTAAAACAGCTCCACCAGGATATCCAAAAATATGATCAACAGAATGATCATTTAAAACCTTCAGTATTACCTCTGCCCCAGTTAATTTAGCCATAGTTTTTTCCATCTAACGATATGCGAAAATTAAATTCTTAATACATAAAGGTCAAGAGTTTTATAATTTTTTAATAAAATAATCTATTATTTTATCTGATTCTTGCGTAGAAAAGCTTTTCCATGAAATCATCTGATGTTTTAGCCATGTTATTTGTCTTTTTGCATATTGATGAGTTCTAAACTTAATCAAATCCTTGGCTTCATCAATATTAATTCTTTTTTTTATATATTCCTTAATTTCACTAACGCCAATTGCATTTAAAATAGGAGCTTTATTATCATAATTTAATTCTATTAAAGACTTCACTTCTTCTACTGCCCCTAATTGAAACATATCATCACATCTATCGTCGCATCTTTTATATAGTTTTTCTCTATCAGTGCTAAGTTTAATTTTAATAAAATTATCTTCAAAGACCTTTGTTCTATCTAACTTCCAATACTCAGAAATCTTTTTACCTGAACCTCTGTATACTTCTAGCGCCCTTAAAATTCTTTGTTGATCATTCTTATCTATTGATTCATATGCTTTAATATCTTTAAATTTAAGCTCGTTATATAAACTTTCTAAACCTTTTGAGTTTAATTCCGCATTTAAATTATCCCTAATTTCTCGATTAATATCAGGAATTGGTGACAATCCATCAGTAACAGCTTTAAAATACAAACCTGTTCCGCCAACGATAATAGGAATTGAACTTTTTCTTAAAATCTTTTCAGTAACTTTCTTTGCTTCATTTATCCATTTTCCTACAGACCATAATTCTTCGCCATTTACAAAACCATAAAGGTGGTGATTAGGATCATTTTTTTCTGGTTTAGGTCGAGCTGTAAGAATTTCTAGGTCTTTATATATTTGCATTGAATCAGCATTAACTATTTCACCATCAATTTTTTTAGCTAATTTGTTTGCTAGTGATGATTTACCTGAGGCCGTAGGTCCAGCTATAAGAACAATTTTGTTTTTCATACCATTTAAACAATAAAATAAGATTAAAAAAAATAAATATCAAAATATAACAAACAATTTTATTTAAATATGTTATCTAAATACCTATTAATATACAAAAGAGAAATAATGTCCTTAATCCTTCCATTTAAAGCTCTAAGACCATCTATAGACAAGGCAAAAGATGTAATTGCTCCACCTTACGATGTTTTAGACTCTGATGAAGCAAGAGAAATGGCAAAAGATAAACCATATAGTTTTTTACATATATCAAAACCAGAAATTGATCTTGAAAAAGAAATAAATTTTAATGATGAAAGTGTTTATAAAAAGGGAGCAGAAAATTTAAAAAACTTTATTAAGGATGGTGTTCTTTACCAAGACAAAAATGAGTGCCTATATCTTTATGAGATAACCCTGGACAACAAGACTCAAACTGGATTTGGTTGTATTGCTTCAGTTGAAGCATACAATAAAAATACAATAAAAAAACATGAGTTTACAACCCCTATAAAAGAAGATGATCGTGTTTTAAATATCAAAGAACTTGAAGCTCAAACGGGTCCTGTCTTACTGGCCTATAAGCAAAACTCTTTTATAAAAAAAGTATTAGAAGAAAATAAAAAAGGCGATCCAGTTTATAGTGTAATAGGTCCAGACTCCTCAGAACATAAAATATGGCCAATAGAGGATGAATTAGAGATCAATAAAATTGTTTCTGAAGTTAATTCCATGGGTAAATTATATATAGCGGATGGGCATCATAGGTCTGCAGCTGCATCAAGAGTCAGTAAAGAAAGAAAGAAATCAATAAATAATAATAATTCTAAAAGTCACAATTTTTTTCTTTCGGTTGCTTTCCCTCACTCTGAAATGAATATCTTAGATTACAATAGAATTATTTCAGGATTAAATAATTATAACCCTAACAAACTTATAGATAAGATTAATAAATATTTTATGATTAATAAGGTATCTAGCTCATTCAAGCCTATTCAAAATAATGAATTTGGAATGTTTTTGGATAACGCTTGGTATAAACTTAATTTAAAAGAAAACATTACCATAAAGGATGATCCAGTTACTTCATTAGATGTATCTATTTTACATGATTTAATTATTTCTCCATTACTTGGAATTGAGGATGAGAGAAGAGATAAAAGAATAAATTTTGTAGGTGGTGCAAGAGGTGTAGAAGAACTAGAAAAAAGAGTAAAACATGGTAAGTACGACATAGCTTTTTCTTTATTTCCAACTCCTATTGAAGCACTTTTTAAGGTTGCGGATGCAGATAAAGTAATGCCTCCTAAATCTACGTGGTTTGAACCAAAGTTACTTGATGGACTGCTATCTCATAAGATAAATGATTAATCAGACTTTTCTTTATTAAACGAAAGCGCAACTAAAGATGAAACTCTGTATTCTGGCCTCCACACTCTAAGAAGAATTCTTTCATCTCCAGCATCTTTTCTTTCCTGAAGAATTTTATAAACTTGATCGGGATTTACGACTTTAACTGTGGATTGATAGGTCATATTACCTGTGACCTTTTGATAAGTAACACTCATCAAAACACTTCCTGTGGTAATCTTTTTTGATATTGCCTCTGAATCTTCATCAACATCTATAACTGCAACACCAATTATATTTGAAGGAATATTTTCTTTTCTACGTATTTCAGTTGTAAGCTCTCCAAAACTAATACCTAAAATCTTTTTTGACTGTTCGTCAACTTGACCTTTAAGAGAAGACTCCTCATTACCCTCTAATCTTCCTAATTTAACAGTGACTGTTTTATTTTTTCCAAGTCGTATTAATTCAACTTTAACTCTCTTACCTATATCCGTATTTGCAACATTAGTTGTTAATTCTCTCATCTTGTTAATCTCTTTGTCGCCAAATTTAATAATAACATCACCAGTTTCTATCCCAGCTTTATCTGCCGGACCTCCTTTAACAACATCCTGTACAAGCGCTCCTTTTTCCTCTTTTAAATCCATATCTTTAGCTACATCTTCAGT
>JBJLFK010000007.1:0-54431 GCA_045565415.1 Alphaproteobacteria bacterium
ATTAAAGGTGTGACACTCTCCTTAATAAGGAAGTGGTCGCAGGTTTATTTTTTTATGCTATATTTTTCTAATGAATAAAATACTTATAGCGTTAGTTTTGATATTTGGGTTGAGTGGGAATGCTTATTCCGTAATGATAGATGTTAGAACTGATGAAGAATGGAGAGCCGGTTATATAGAAGGTGCTATTCATATTCCCTTATCAGAAATTAAAAAAAATATCGAAAATTATGAAATTTCAAAAGATGAAGAAATTTTATTGTATTGTAGAAGCGGTAATAGATCAGGTAGAGCAAAAACAATATTAGATGAACTTGGTTACACAAATACAACAAATATTGGTGGTATTGAGAATGTAAGTGAACAATATAATTTAAAGATTAAAACAGATACCTATGCACCAAATTGGGAACTCTATGCAGAAACGGATGTTGGTATAAAATATTATGTCGACACAAAAAGTTACTTTGAGCGCAATGACAATAAATATGTCATTACGATGCAAGATACCTCAACACAAGGAACAGATTTCAAATCTTTAAGCATGTATTTTGAAATAGATTGTAGAAAAGTTAGAGCCAGACCTGTTCGTATATTTGGTTATTCAGGTCTCATGGGTGATGGAGAAGAAGTAGAGCTATCTGAGAAAAGCGATAATGTATGGATGTACGCAACAGCTGGTACACCTAATGGTGAATTGCTTGATGTGATGTGTGGCGGGTGATCAGTGAGAGAATTCAATATTGCTTAAATAAAATTTTAAGCCTTTCTAAGACTCATTTTATAATCTCTGATGAAGTATTAAAATATATAGAAGAAAAATACGGGGGTTATATAAAATGAATGAAGTACCTAAATGTGGATGCGGAAGATCACCAATTGAAAATTGTATAGGATGGCATGCGCTATCTGAAGAAGAATATTTAAAGAAAAAAGAAGCTTATGAAGCGCGCCAAGATAAAAAATAAAATACTTTTTTCACCTAGTACAAATTTTTTTGTGCAAACCTTGCGCAAACCAAAGAATTAGATAAATATAATTTGAGTGGAAAATCTCTTAAAACTAAGGCTGACCTTGGTTTAAAGATGGTGAGCCCGACAGGGATCGAACCTGTGACAATCTCCTTAAAAGGGAGGTGCTCTACCTACTGAGCTACGGGCCCACACAAGATACCTTTTAAATGTTTGCTTAGGTCAAATCAAATAAAATCGATTAAAATTAAGATATTTTGAATTTCATTTAAATATGCTAATTTCAAAAAAGAGGGTATTTATGAAAAGCTATTTATTTTCTTTATTTGTTTTTTTAATACTGACTTCTTGTTCGTCAGTAAAAGAAGAAATTCCTGTTGCAGGTGAATTAATTTGTACAGCTGCGGGAGTTGAAAGAGAAGAATGCGTAAAAGCCGCTAAAATTGATAAAGAAGACAGCAGTGAATCCTCACAAAATTAATTATCCTTATAAAAATCTTCTCTAAAACTATCCAATCTACCTTCATCAATGGATGCTCCTAGATCAGTCATCAAATTGAAGTAATAATTAAGATTATGAAGAGAAATTAACATTGGTCCTAATGGGTCTTTAATTTTTAATAAATGATTTAAATAACTTTTTGAATATTTTTTTGAAACAAAGTAATCGCTACCTTCATCTAATGGAGTTAAATCACTCTCAAATTTAGAATTCTTTAAATTAATAGAGCTAGAGCCAATATAAGCTATGCCATGCCTTCCTTCCCTGGTAGGGATAACACAATCAAAAATATCAACCCCTCTATAAACTGCCTCAATAATATCATTAGGTTTTCCAACCCCCATAAGATATCTCACTTTATCTTCCGGAAGTTGTGGCGCAGTATAATTAACAACCTCAATCATTTTTTCATGACCTTCACCAACTGCCAGTCCACCAATAGCATATCCTTCAAAATTAAAATTAACTGTTTCAGAAATTGATATTTTTCTTAAATCTTCAAATACACCGCCTTGAATTATTCCAAATTGGGCTCCATAAATTTTACTTTTATTTTTTGTATAATGTTTTCTGGATCTCTCAGCCCATCTGAGTGATAACTCCATTGATTTTTTAACATTCTCGTAAGACTCGGGGTACTGAATGCATTCATCTAAAACCATTTGAATATCAGACTTAATTATATTCTGATGATCAATGACATTTTCAGGAGTTAAAAAATGTGATGTGCCATCAATATGAGATTGAAACTTTACTCCCTCTTCCGATATTTTTCTTAATTTTGATAAAGACATCACCTGAAATCCTCCAGAATCAGTTAATACAGGCTTATTCCATCCCATAAACTCTGAAATCCCATCAACATTAGAAAGCCTTTCTAATCCTGGCCTTAATAGTAAGTGATAAGTATTTGAAAGAGTTAATTCATATCCAATCTGTTCTATAAGTTCTATGGGAGTAAACTTAACTGCTCCTTGAGTAGCTATAGGCATAAATGCAGGTGTTTTAATATTGCCTCTTTTGGTTTCAATAAGGCCTTTACGGGCATAGCCATCTTTTTTTAAAACTTTAAACTTAAATTTAGTCATAATTTTTATTTAATAAAAAACATGCGTCTCCATAAGAATAGAATCTATATTTGTTTTCTATAGCATAATTATACATATCTAATGCTGTTTTCGTTCCTATTAAGGCGCATATTAATAAAAAAAGTGATGATTGAGGTAAATGAAAGTTAGTTATAAGGCCATCAATTGACTTAATTTTTTTACCCGGATAAATAAATATATTAGTAGCTGTATCTAAAGGTTTAAAAAAATTTTTACTATCAAAGGAAGATTCTAGCGCTCTTAGAGAAGTTGTTCCAATAGATATAATCCTCCTTTCTTTATTATGATATGCATCATTAAGAATATCCGATGATTGCTCAGAAACATAAAATTTCTCTGAATGTAAGTTGTTATCCTCAACCTTATCACTCCTCAAAGGCAAAAATGTACCTGGACCAATATTTAAGGTAATGCTCTCAATATCAATTTTTTTTCTTTTAATTTTTTTTAGAAGATTGTCTGTAAAATGAAGCCCTGCCGTTGGGGCGGCTATTGAACCACTTTTTTGCGCATATATGGTTTGATAATCTTCATTATCTTGATCTTCAAGCTTTCTTAATTTTGATATATATGGAGGAAGCGTTATTTCACCAAAAGCTGACAGAATGGCTGTAAATTCTTTATTTTTTACTCCAAAATCTATATATATCTTTTCTTTATCTTTATTAATAACTTTTCCTTCAATATCTTTAAAAAAAAATAAATTACCTTTAGAAACTTTTTTGCCTGGTAAGGCAAAGCATAACCAAATGCCATCTTTTTCATTTGAAATAAAAGTAAATTCTATTTTTGATTTTGTGCTTTTTTTTAGGCCTATAATTTTAGAAGCATTAACTTTAGTATTATTAACTACCAATAAATCTCCAGGTAATAAATAATCGCATATATCAGAAAATAAAGAATTTTGATAAGAATTAAGAGCTTTTAAAACAAGTAATTTTGATGAGTCTCTAGGGTAGACTGGCTTAACTGCTATTAAATCCTCAGGTAGTTCAAAGGAAAAATCTTTAAGAAACATAAACCCTAATCAGACAGCTTTATTGATACTATTTTATCAGGGTAATCAGGTGGCTCACCTCGCATAACTTTATCTATATATTCCATTCCTTCAATTACTTTTCCAAATACGGTGTATTGACCATTTAAGAAAGAAGACTCTTCAAAACAAATAAAAAATTGTGAGTTAGCGCTATCTGGATGTTGTGACCGAGCCATACCTAACGTTCCTCTTACAAAAGGTTCATCGCTAAACTCTGCTCTTATATCTGGTAGATCTGAGCCACCCATTCCCGTTCCAGTAGGATCCCCAGTTTGCGCCATAAAACCTTCAATAACTCTATGAAAAATTATACCATCATAAAAACCTTCTTTAGCTAAAATTGTAATTTGAGCAACATGTTTAGGAGCTACATCTGGGTAGAGCTTTATAATAACCTTACCAATTGGCGGATTCTCAGAAGGATCTGTTATTTCTGAATTTTGCGTCACCTCCATCACTAGATTTTGTGATTTAACATTCTCTGCATTTACATCTGACATTGACATCCCCATAAAAAATAAAAAAAAACTGAGTATTGAAAAACTATTAATTATAGGCATTTTATATTTTACTTTTGATAGATTTTTCAACTATTGGGCTAACAAAACTTGTGTAATCACCTTTCATTAAAGCAATTTGTTTAACTAAAGATGAAGAAATGTAGCTAAATTCAGGTCTTGATATAAGAAAAATAGTCTCAATATCAGGATTCATTGTGGAATTCATTCCTGCCATCTGTAATTCGTAGTCATAATCTACAGGACCCCTTACACCTTTAATTAAAATATTAGCACCTTTAGATCTTGCAAAATCAACTATTAAACCATTAAAAGATTCAACTAAAACATTATCTTTAATTCCTATATCATTGATTTCATTCGATATATCTTTAATTCTTTCTTCAATAGAAAAAAGGTTTTGTTTACCGTGATTTTCGCCAATAGCAACTATAACTTTATCAAAAATCCTTGAACTTCTTAATAATATATCTTTATGACCTAAGGTAAATGGATCGAAAGAACCTGGATAAACAGCAATCTTCATTCTTCCTCTCCCTCACTTTCGAAAATTCTTTCTACACTAACAACATGTGCATTTTTGTCTATATTAAATATTTTTACGCCTTGAGTTGTTCTTCCCATGATTCTTATATCTGTAATAGGACACCTAATTAATTTTCCACTATTATCTATAAGCATAATTTGATCATTTTCATCAACTACAAATGAAGCAACCAAATCACCGTGTGATTTAGTCATTTTAATTCCTATAACACCCTTCCCGCCTCTGTTTGTTGTTCGATATTCATATGCAGAAGATCTTTTTCCTTGCCCATTAGAGGCAACAGTTAGAATTATTTCTTCACTTGCAGCTAATTCTGAATATCTTTCAGTTGAAAGCTCTATATCATTTCCTTCAAAGTCTAGATCATCGTCGTCGTCGTTACTCTCATCTGCTGTTGCTTTACGCATCATAGATGACATTTTTAGATAAGCTCTTAGCTCATCATTTGATGCCTTTACTCTGTTTAACACCGCCATACCAACAACACTATCATTTTTCGATAATCTAATACCCCTAACGCCTGTAGAAGATCTAGATGCAAAAACTCTAACTTTATCTACATTAAACCTAATGCTTTGACCTTTCTTGCTTGCTAAAAGTATATCGTTATCTTCTGTGCATGTTTGAACAGAAATAATTCTTTCCTTAGAATCTAATTTCATAGCAATTTTACCATTTTTATTTATACGCCAAAAATCTGCTAATGAATTTCTTCTTACACCACCAGAAGAAGTTGCGAATATTACATATAAATTCTCCCATTCATCTTGATTTTCAGGTAAGGACATTACTGTTGTTATTCTTTCGTCTTCATCCAATGGCAGAAGGTTAACCATGGCCTTTCCTTTTGCTTGAGGACTAGAAAGTGGTAATTTCCAAGTTTTTAATCTGTAAACCATTCCTTTGGATGAGAAAAATAAAATTGGTTGATGAGTGTTAGAAATAAAAATATGTCTTACAAAATCATCGTCTTTTGTTTGCATGCCTGCTCTGCCTTTACCGCCTCTGTTTTGTGCTCTATAAGTCGATAAAGGGACGCGTTTAATATAGCCCGATCTAGTTACGGTGACAGCCATATCTTCCTTTTTTATTAAATCTTCATCTTCAACATCATCTAACTCTCCAAGAATTTCTGTTCTTCTTTCAACGGCAAAGTTATCTTTAACATATGTAAGTTCATCTTTAATGATGTCATAAATTTTACCTTTATCGCTAAGCGTTAATAGTAAATCTTCTATTGTCCCTTTTAAATCATCTAATTCTGATTTGATTTCGTCAATACCCATTGCAGTTAATCTTTGAAGTCTTAATTCTAAAATTGCTCTAGCTTGTTCTTCAGTGAATGAGCAGTTATCCTTAGCCGTAATTCCATGCCTAGGGTCATCAATTAATTTAATGAGCGATTTAACATCCTTAGCAGGCCATTCTCGATCCATTAAATCCTCTCTTGCCTCAGCAGGTGACTTTGAAGATCTGATAAGTTTTATAATTTCATCTATATTTGAAACTGCAATAGCAAGACCAACCAAGAGATGAGCTCTATCTCTAGCCTTGTTTAATTTAAATTTTAATCTTCGTGTTACAACTTCTTCTCTAAAATCAATGAAACAAGTAAGCATTTCTCTTAGTTTCATAGACTTAGGGGTTCCTTTATCTAAAGCAACCATATTTGCGCCAAAAGAAGTTTGAAGTTGAGTAAATTTATAGAGCTGATTTAAAATCACCTCTGCGACAGAGTCGCGTTTTAATTCTATAACTATCCGCATTCCATGACGATCGCTCTCATCTCTTAAGTCAGATATTCCTTCAATTGTTTTATTTCTAACTAAATCAGCAATCTTCTGTATAAGTAATACTTTATTTAGTTGATATGGTATTTCTGTGACAATTAATGCTTCTCTATCTTTACGTATTTCTTCAATTTCTACTTTAGCTCTAATTACCACTGACCCTTTACCAGTTGTGTAAGCGCTTCTTGCGCCGCTTTTTCCTAAAATTATTCCTCCGGTTGGAAAATCAGGACCTGGCACAATTTCACACAATCTTTGATCCATTTCCTGATCATCAGTTTCAGGGTTATCAATCATAAACATACATGCTTCTGTGATTTCGTTTAAATTATGAGGAGGAATATTTGTAGCCATACCTACAGCAATTCCGCCAGCTCCATTAACAAGAAGATTTGGAAATTCAGCTGGCAGAACAATGGGTTCGCTCTCAGAATTATCATAGTTTTCTTGAAAATCTACTGTATCTAGATTGATATCATTAAGAAGATGGTGAGCAATTTTTTCCATCCTTACTTCTGTGTATCTCATTGCGGCTGGTGGATCACCATCAACAGAGCCGAAGTTTCCTTGTCCATCTACCAAAGGAAGATGTAGGGAAAAAGGTTGAGCCATTCTTACAAGGGCATCATATATACTTTGATCGCCATGCGGGTGATATTTACCAATTACTGACCCAACAACTCTTGCGGATTTTCTATATTGCTTATTGTAGTCATATCCATCTTCATGCATTGAATAAAGAATTCTTCTGTGAACAGGCTTTAAGCCATCACGGGCATCCGGTAACGCTCTAGATACTATAACGCTCATAGCGTAATCTAGATAAGACTGACGCATTTCTTGATCTAAATTAGTATTAGAGATATCTTTGCTATCAATTGGATCTTCGTCAGTTGTATCTGACATTTACCTCGCCTTTAAACACGAATCAAATATTGATTCTTTAAAGTATATTTTACCATTTTATAGCTATATCTACAAAATATTAATATGTTATTTTTTAACTATTAATTATTAATAATCAATAAGTTAGAAAGGAATATCATCATCAATTTCAGTATCAAAATTGCTAGAGTCTGAAATTGCATTATCTTGTGAAAAATTATTATCATTAGAGCCAGAATTTCTATTATCCAACATTTTGAAAGTTGAATTAAAACCCTGGAGGACTACTTCTGTAGTATATTTTTCGATACCATCTTTATCTTCCCATTTACGAGTTTGAAGTTGACCTTCAATAAATACATTTGAGCCTTTTTTTACATATTGCTGAACAATATTAACTAAACCTTCATTAAATACGACTACACGATGCCATTCAGTTTTTTCTCTTTTTTCACCAGTATTTTTATCGTTCCAAGACTCACTTGTGGCAATAGAAAAGGTACATAAAGATCTTCCGTCTTGAGTATTTCTAACTTCCGGATCTTGCCCTAACCTACCAATTAACATCACTTTATTTAAACTTCCTGACATAATAACTCCAATTTAATGACTTTTTTTAAAAAGATATAGATAGCATAAGATCTTATGATATAAGTTATTTTGATTTAAATACAGGAAAAACTGTGAGAGAAGTATCTAAAAAAAACTCCAAGAAATTTATTAAAGTCTTTGGATCTAGAGAGCATAATCTAAAGAACCTTAGTGTTAATATACCTAAAGAGGAAATTACCGTAATTACAGGTTTATCTGGGTCTGGAAAATCATCTTTAGCTTTCGATACAATATACGCTGAAGGTCAAAGAAGATATGTTGAAAGCTTATCAGCATATGCAAGACAATTTTTGGAAATGATGCAAAAACCTGATGTCGATCAAATTGAAGGTCTATCGCCAGCGATATCTATTGAACAAAAGACTACTTCGCGTAATCCTAGATCTACTGTTGGAACGGTGACTGAAATTCATGATTATTTAAGATTAATGTTTGCAAGAATAGGTATACCTCATTCTCCTGAAACTGGCCTACCAATTAAAAGTCAAACTATAACCGAAATGGTTGATCAAGCACTAAAGTTAAAAAAAGATAGCAAGGTATATTTACTAGCTCCAATAATAAGAGAAAGAAAAGGTGAATATAGAAAAGAATTTTCTGAGTTATTAAAAAAAGGCTTCCAAAGAGTTAAGGTTGATGGTGAATTTTATGAAATTACAGATGTACCAATCTTAAAAAAGAATTTTAAACACAATATTGATGTTGTGGTGGATAGGCTCGTTATTAATGATGATATAAAATCAAGATTAGCTGATAGTTTTGAATTAGCTACCTCCCTATCAGATGGATTAGCCATAATAGAAATTCAGGGTGACAAAAAAAAGGAAACTGAAAGAATATTATTTTCTGCTAATTATGCCTGTCCAATATCTGGATTTACTATTGAAGAAATTGAACCAAGACTTTTTTCTTTTAATAACCCTAAGGGGGCATGTAATAAGTGCGATGGACTCGGAACACAATATTTTATTGATGAAGAATTAGTTATTCCAGATATAAATCTAAGTATAAATGATGGCGCTATTGCTCCTTGGTCTAAAAAATCTACACCTTCACCCTATTATTTTCAGACATTGTTTGCTTTATCAAATCATTACGATATTTCCTTGGATATTAAATGGAAGGATCTACCAAAAGATTTTAAAAATATAATTCTTAATGGATCTGAAAATGAAGAAATAGAGTTTCTATATGATGATGGCTCAAGGACTTTTAAAACTAAAAAACCTTTTGAAGGTATAATTAATAATTTAAAAAGAAGATATCTTGAAACTGACAGTAGCTGGATGAGGAATGAAATAGAAAAATTTCAATCCATTTCGAATTGTGAAAATTGTTCTGGCTATAGATTAAATGATGAAGCTTTATGCGTAAAAATTAATAATATGCATATAGGTCAAATAACCACATTAAGTATAAAAGATTCTAAAGATTGGTTTGTTAAACTAGAAAAAAAACTAAATAAAAAAGAAAAAGAAATTGCAAAAAATATCATTAAAGAGATTATGGAAAGATTATCTTTTTTAGAGAATGTTGGATTAGGCTACTTAACTCTCTCAAGAGCTTCAGGAACTCTATCTGGAGGTGAATCACAAAGAATAAGATTGGCGTCACAAATCGGGTCAGGATTAACTGGTGTTTTATATGTTTTGGATGAGCCATCAATAGGGTTACATCAAAGAGATAATAAGAAATTACTATCAACACTTAAAAGATTAAAAGATCTTGGAAATACAGTAATTATTGTTGAGCATGACGAAGAAACTATGAACTTTGCAGATTATATTATCGATGTTGGTCCAAAGGCAGGCATTCATGGCGGTCATTTAATTGCAGAAGGCAATATTGAACAAATCAAAAAAAATAAAAAAAGCATTACTGGTCAATACCTTTCAGGAAAAAAATCTATTGAAATAGGAAAAAAGAGAAAAATTGATAGCAATAAAAAAATTATCATAAAAGGTGCGGCAGGCAATAATTTAAAAAAAGTAAATGCAGAGTTTCCACTTGGAAGATTTATTTGTGTCACTGGCGTTTCAGGGTCTGGAAAATCAACATTACTATTTCAAACCTTATATAGAGCTATAAGTAGAACTTTAAATAATTCTCAAAACTCTCCTATGAAATACGACTCAATAGATGGAATGCATTTAATTGATAAAATAATAAATATTAATCAGTCACCAATTGGTAGGACCCCAAGATCAAATCCTGCCACCTATACTGGCGCATTCTCACCTATAAGAGACTGGTTTTGTGGATTGCCTGAATCAAAAGCCAGGGGCTATAAGCCTGGACGATTTTCATTCAATGTCAAAGGTGGGAGATGCGAAGCTTGTCAGGGGGATGGTTTGATAAAAATAGAAATGCATTTTCTTCCAGATGTATATGTCCAGTGTGATCAATGTAAAGGGAAAAGATACAATAGAGAGACTTTAGAAATTAAATACAGAGAAAACTCTATTTCTGATGTTTTAGAAATGACTGTAGATGAAGCATATGAGCTGTTTAAAGCTGTTCCAAGTATAAGAGATAAGATGGAAACATTAAAAAGAGTTGGCCTTGGCTATATAAAGGTTGGTCAACAAGCTACTACTTTATCCGGAGGTGAGGCCCAAAGAATAAAATTAGCTAAAGAGCTTGCAAAAAAAGCGACAGGAAGAACATTTTATGTTCTTGATGAACCAACAACTGGATTACATTTTCATGATGTTAAAAAATTACTCAGTGTTTTACATGAGCTTGTAGATCAAGGTAATACGGTAGCTATAATAGAACATAATCTTGATGTAATAAAGACATCTGATTGGATTATTGATGTCGGACCCGAAGGCGGTGATAATGGAGGATTAATTGTTGCCCAGGGCATACCCGAGGAAATAATCAAAACTAAAAAAAGCTATACTGGTAAATTCCTTAAAGAAATATACGAGTAAAAATTAATAAATATTTTGTGCAATAACCATACTGAAAAGCATAGGAATGCTTAACATAGTATTTGTTCTTGAAAATAACATAGCTGTTCTAGCTGAAGCTGCTTTAACCTCTGCATCAGCCTCAACAATACCTAGTGCTTTCTTTTGATTTGGCCAAATAACAAACCACACATTAAACCACATTATTATTCCTAACCACATTCCAATACCAATAAATAATTCGTTAGGTGATCCACCGCCCATAAGCGTTAAAGTCATCGCAGTATGAAGATAGCCATTTATATATCCTAAAATTAAACCAGTAATTATTGTTGCCATAGCTCCCCAGCGAAACCACCATAAGGCAGCAGGAGCAATTACTTTTGAAACCGCAGGTTTTTGATCGTCAGGAATATTTGGCATATTAGGTATTTGAATAAAATTAAAATACCATAGTAAACCTATCCACATTACTCCAGATAAAACATGGAGCCATCTAAACACAAACATCCAAAAAGGATTATATTTGAAACCTTCGCCTATATCTATAGACCCTGATGTAATGATAAAAGAAACGATCATAAGTAACAAAGCCAAAGCAAATCCAACTGTTACAGTGTTTCTTAGTGAAGTTAATATAGCGCTCATAAATATCTCTCCCAATCAATATTATGAATCAATAATAATATTATTCAGCGTATAATAAAAGATTAATAAATTAATTTTTTGACCAATCTCTTTTTACATTCAAATATAAGATTATCTGTGAGGCAATAAATACAGAAGAATATGTTCCAATAAAAACACCTATTATCATAGCTAATGTAAAGCCTTTGAGAACCTCTCCGCCCAGAAAATATAGTGAGAAAAGAGCCAGTAATGTTGTAACAGACGTAAGAAGAGTTCTTGACATAGTTTCATTTAAAGATTGGTTGATTAAATCAAAAATATTCATTTGTTTATATTTTCTAAGATTTTCTCTTATTCTATCATAAACAACAACGGTATCATTCATTGAATAACCAATAATGGTAAGTAATGCAGCAATTATAGATAAATTAAATTCAATTTGAAGAAATGAAAAAATTCCCATTGTTATCATTACATCATGTATTAGAGCAGTTACAGCCCCTATTGAAAACTGCCATTCAAATCTTATCCAAATGTAAAAAAGCATCAAAAGAACGGCTATAATAATTGCAATTATCCCTTTTTGAATCAACTCAGAACTAACTTTAGGACCAACGATTTCTGTTCTTTGTATAATTACATTATTACCCAAGCTTGACCGAATAAGTTCTATAGAGCTCATATCAGCATTGGTGGTTAAATTTGTAGAATTTTCAATTCTAATTAATATTATATCATCGGAACCAAATGTTTGAATCTGAATATCCCCAATATTTAATTCAGATAATTGACTTCTTATTTCAGCAATTGATAACTCCTTTTCTTTTTTTATTTCAATTAAAGTTCCGCCTTTAAAATCGATGCCAAAATTAAGATTTTTATAAACTAAGAAAAACAAAGAAGAAATTATTGCTAATACAGATAAAATAGTAGCAATATTTTTAACTCTTAAAAAATTAATTTTTAGATCTTTTTTTATCCACCTTATTGAACTCATATTGGAAGCTCCTCAGGTTTTCTTTTAAGAAGCCAATTCGCAACAATTAACCTTGTGATAACGAAAGCTGTAAAAAATGATGTAATAACACCTATTGATAAAGTCACCGCAAATCCCTTGACGGGCCCTGTACCCAAAAAAATTAAGATTAATGACGCAATTAGTGTTGTAATATTTGCATCTAAGATTGTTCTGAATGCCCTACTGTAACCTGCCTCAACAGCAGAGAAAGGTGTTTTACCGCTATCATACTCTTCTCTAATTCTTTCAAAAATTATAACATTAGCATCAACTGCCATGCCTATGGTTAGAACTATTCCCGCTATACCGGGGAGAGTTAAAGTTGCTTGAATTAAAGATAACACTCCAACTATAAAAACAAGATTTAGAGTAAGAGCAATATTTGCATATAAACCAAATCTTCCATAACTAAGAAATATAAATGTTAAAACTAAAAGCATTCCAATAATAGTTGCTATTGTCCCAGAATTAATTGAATCTGCGCCAAGACCAGGCCCAATTGTTCTTTCCTCTAAAATATTTAAAGGAGCTGGTAAAGCCCCTGCCCTTAAAAGCACCGCCAAATCATTTGCGCTTTCTACAGTAAAACCACCTTCAATTTGGCCTGAACCTCCTAAAATAGGCTGTCTTATGGTAGGCGCAGAAATTACTTGATTATCTAAAATAATAGCAAAAGGTCTTCCTACATTTTCTGATGTTGCTCTTGCAAAAGATTTTCCTCCAGCAACATCAAAACGAAAATTTACGACAGGAGTATTTGTCATTTGGTCAAAACTAGCCTGCGCGTCAGCCAATCTCTCTCCAGAAACTAATATTTTTTTATTAACAAGCCATGGAATTGAGTCTTTATCATATATTATTTCTGATCTTGGAGGAATTTTTCCTCTTAAAGCATCTGAAACAGATGTTGATGTATCAACCATTCTAAAATTAAGTTTTGCAGTTTGCCCAAGTAAATCTTTTAATCTCTTAGGATCATCAAGACCAGGAACTTCAAGAAGAATTCTATTGTTGCCTTGTCTTTGAATGGATGGTTCAGTTACTCCGAGCCCATCAATTCTTCTTCTAACAATTTCAATGGATTGATTAACTGCAGAACGATATTTGCTTCTTAAAGCATCTTCAGTAAATGTTACATTAAAAATATTATCTGCATTATTAATATTAAGTTCAGATACAGTTTGATTTAAAAATAGATTTGATCCACCTTGATCAACTGAATTAATAATATTTTTTGCTTCATTAATCTGCTCTTCATTAATGATAATAAAACTTACACCTTCATTAATTAGTTTTAAATTGGAGTATTTGATCCTATTTTTTCTTAAAGCAGAACGAATATCATCTAATAAAAATTCTCCTTTTTCTTTTTTAATAGTTTCAGTATCAACCTCTAATAAAAGATATGACCCTCCCCTTAAGTCTAATCCTAGATTAAGTGTATTTTTAGGTAATAGAGGAACTTCTTTATCTAATTCAACAAAATTTGGAAGAGCTAATAAGGCTAAGAAAGAACAAAAAACTGTTATTATTATTTTTTTTGTTAGAGAAAAATAAAGCATTTGGGTTTATTAATCTTTTGACTTCACATCTGCTAGAGTAGATTTAAGTGATTTTATTTTAACATTATTACCAAAATCAACATCGACTTCATTTTCTGAAACATCAGTAACTGTTCCGATTAATCCCCCGCCAGTAACTACACGATCACCCTTTTTCACATTACTAACCATAGCATTGTGGTCTTTAATCTTTTTTTGCTGAGGCCTTATTATTAGAAACCAAAAAATAGCAAAAATAAGTATTAATGGGATGATTTGAACAAAAAAACCACCTGATGATTGCGCAAGTAAAAAACTGTTTTCCATTTTATCCTCTTTTCTAAGATAATTGATCAATAATCTTGTTACATAAAAAGATCAAACATAAAAAATTTATATTTTTAATACCTTTTCATCATTCATATATGGTTGCAAAACTTTAGGAATATTTATATATCCTGTTTCATCGTAATTATTCTCTAAAATTGCAGCTAATGCTCTTCCAACAGCAACACCAGAGCCATTCAAAGTATGTAAAAATGTATTTTTTTTATCATTTTTTCTTTTATATTTTGCATTCATTCTTCTGGACTGAAAATCTAAACAATTTGAGCATGATGATATTTCTCTGTATTTCTTTTCGGAAGGAAACCAAACTTCTAAATCATATGTTTTATGAGCTGAAAAACCAATATCACCAGTAGCTAACAAAACAACCCTATACGGTAATTCAAGTAACTGAAGTATCTTTTCAGCGCAAGATAGCATTCTCTCTAATTCATCATTGGATTCCTCTGGTTTTGTTATACTAACTAACTCAACCTTGGGAAATTGATGAAGTCTAATCATTCCTCTAGTATCTCTACCAGCTGCACCAGCTTCTTTTCTAAAACACTGAGAAAATGCCGTATATCTTAAAGGTAACTCTTCTTCACTTATAATTTTATTTCTTACAAGATTTGTAAGGGGAACTTCTGCAGTGGGTATCAACCATAAATTATTATCTGTTTTATACTGATCTTCAATAAATTTTGGCAATTGACCTGTACCAAACATTGAATCCTCTTTAACCAAATAAGGAACATTTATTTCTTTATAACCATGCTCAGAAGTATGGATGTCTATCATAAAATTTGATAACGCCCTTTCTAGTTTAGCAAGTTTTCCGGATGATATAACAAATCTTGATCCAGATAGCTCAGCTGCTGTCTCAAAATCAAGTTCATTCAATTCTTCACCTATTTCATAGTGATGAGGAGATTTTTTATTTATTAACTCTCCTTCTTTTTTTATTTCAACATTAAAACTTTCATCATCTCCAACAGGTAAATCTTTCGAAGGAATATTTGGTAATGAAGACAAAATATTTTTAAGTTCTTCTTCAATTTCTGATTTGCTCTCTTCAATTTTGGTAATGGAATCTTTAATTTCTTGTGACTCTTTATTAAGTTTAAGAAATTCAGACTCATTACCTTCTGACTTAGCTTTTCCAGCATCTTTAGAAATCTGATTTCTTCGTTCTTGAAAACCTTGAATTTCAGAAATACTTTCTCTCAAATTACTATCAATCTTTAAAATCTTTTCGATATCAATTTCTAGGCCTCTTTTTTTTAAGCCATCACAAAATACATTGGGTTCTTGTCTTATTTTATTAATATCATGCATAAATTAAATGTTTCCTTTTTTATTAATCATTATTATTTTTTTTTTCAATCATTGAAACAATTAAGATTGATATCTCATATAAAATTAATGTTGGTATAGCAAGACCAATTTGACTAACAAGATCTGGAGGGGTAAGAAAAGCTGCAATTAAAAAAACTAAAACAATTGCGTATTTCCTTCCTTTTTTTAAATAAGCTGAAGTAATAAAACCAACTCTGGCAAGTAATGATAGTAAAACTGGTAATTGAAAGCATAAGCCAAAAGCAATTATAAGTGATGTAATTAGATTTAGGTATTCACTTACTTTTGGCATCATTAAAACTGTTATGCCATCTACATCTTTTATTTGCATATCAGAAAAAAAATTGAGAGCCAATGGCATAATAAAAAATTGAACAGTAACTGCGCCAATTAAAAATAATATTGGTGAAAAAATAAAATACGGCACCATCGCAATCTTTTCTTTTTTATAAAGTCCTGGAGATATGAAAGAATATATTTCCAGACAAAAGTAAGGGAAAGTAATTAATAAACCCCCAAACAAAGCAATTTTTAATTTTACTATTAAAAATTCTTGAGGTGCTGTGTATATCATTTGACTGCTTGATCCCATTATTTCTTCATATGGATTAACCAAAAATAAATAAATATTTTCTGAAAATATAAAAGCAAATATAAATGTTACTGATAAAATAAAGATTGATCTTAATATTCTAGCTCTAAGCTCAATAAAGTGATCAATTAAGGGTGCTTTAGAGGTTTCTATGCTTTCTTCATTCATAAATTATTACTCATTATTTTTATCATCAATATCTTTGGTAATTCTATTAATTTCTTTTTTGACTTCTTTAAGCTCTTTTTGATTTGTGATATCTGCATCATCCACAAGAGATTCAATAGAAGTTCTTATCTCCTTTGAATAAACCCATAATTTTGAAAAAAAATTATGTATAGCCCTTAATACAACAGGTAATTCTTTTGGTCCAAAAAAGATAATTATCAAAATACTTAAAAGTAATAACTCGTTAAATCCAAAATCAAACATAATGGAAATTATTCTTTATCTTCATTATCCTCGATTGCAGTATTTTCATCATCATCAGATATGCCTTTTTTAAAACTTTTAATACCACTAGCCAAATCTGTCATAAAATCTGAAATCTTGCCTCTACCAAAAAATATAAGCGCTAACATTACAACAAGTAATATCTGTAACCAACTTGGAAACATTAAATTTCTCCATCAACTTCAATTGAATTTATAGCATCAATTTCTTCTATGTCGTTATCATTTATTATATTTTCAGGATATAAATCTGGAGGAAGATTGCTATCCAAAAGACCCATTGATTTTAATTCTTTCATATCTGGAAGATCTTTTATGTTCTCAAGATCAAAATGCACCAAAAATTCATCCGTTGTTCCATATACAATTGGATTACCTAGAACTTTTCTTCGACCTTTAATTTTAATCCAATTCATTTGAAGAAGTGTATCAATTGTTCCAGGTGAAACATTAACACCTCTTATATCCTCTATTTCTGCTCTAGTTACTGGTTGATGATATGCAATGATAGATAGTGTCTCTATTGCAGCTTTAGATAGTTTCTTTTGAGCCTTGGCTTCTCTTTGCATTATAAAAGATAAATCTTCAGCTGTTTTAAACATAAACTTATTACCCACTTTCTTTAACTCGAGTCCTCTATTCTGATAAATATCTTCAAGTCTATTAATTATTTCATCTATATTTGAATTTTCAGGTAATTTTTCAGATAAAGTTTTCTTATCTAGAGGATCAGATGAGGCAAATAATAACGCCTCAACTATTCTTAATTGATCATTCTGACTAATTGTTACTTTACTGTTATCAAAATTGTTTTCGCTCATTAGGCTCTTATCTCCTCTTTATTTTGACTTTCTTCTTTATCTAGGCCCTTAAATCTTATTGTGCCAAAATTCTTGTTTTGGCTTATTTCAATTAATCCTTTTTTTGACATTTCCAAACTAACATTAAAAATTGAAGCAGCTGAACTCCTTCTATATGCAGTTGCTCTTTCGCTGGTATCTTTGGAAGAAGGTATAAAATCTAAAAAATTTATCCATTCAATAGATATACCAAGCATTGTTTCTAATCTTTTTCTAGCATCCTCAATTGAAAGAATTGGTAAAGGTTTTGGCGACCAATTTACAACATAATTTCTATTTCTAACCTCACTATAAGATTTCAAAATATCAAATATGTTGTCTTTTTGTGAATATGTTTTTACAGTTTTAATTAATTCAGGCATACCCCTTCTAAATAATCTTTCATCAATACGATTTCTATTCATGAGATTTTTACCAGCATTTCGCATTGCCTCTAATCGCCTTAACCTGAAAGCTAAGATCGCAGCCATTTCTTCTGCACCAGGCTCTATTTCTTCAATAGGAAGCAATAGTTTTGATTTAAGATATGCAAGCCATGAGGCCATAACTAAATAATCAGCAGCAAGTTCAATATCGCGGGAATCCATTTCAGTAACAAAATCTAAATACTGGCTTGCTAATTCTAAAATTGAAATTTCTAGTAAATCAACTTTTTGTTCTTTAGCTAAAGATAATAGAAGATCTAATGGTCCTTCGAATCCATCCAAATCAACAAAGAAATTTAATTGGCCATCACTATGCATGTACTATATATAGCGTCTATAATTACTAAAAACACTAATTAAATGCTATTTTAGAAAAGAGTATATTAATAAATATAACATTAACTAAAATTAATTAAATATTAACAATGGCTTATAATAATAAAGTAATTCGTTAGTTTAATTTTTTATTATTGAGCTTTGATTGAACATGTAAATTGATTATCAACAAGGATATTACAAATCTTCTTTGCTTCTTTATACCCATCAATATTAATTGATATGATTCGGTGTTTTTCTTTCATAGGTATCAATAGCTTTTGATTCAAAGTTATTTTACTGGGATCTTTTATTGAATTAAAAAGCGCTAATTCTTTTATAGAAACCTTATATAATGCAGCAATTCTTGATAATGTATCACCCTTCTTAATTCTTATACTCTTTTCTTGTTGAATTGTTTCAATATCTAACCTCAACTTTTGAATCTCAATCAATGTTTTTAACTTTTTTACATGCAGTTGAGCATCTTTATAATTTTCAAAAGTTGCATATCTAATTGTAAAAAATCCCTTTTTTTCTTTTCTTGCATTTAGCAAATCTTCAGTACTTTGGCACGGAGTATTTTCATTCCAAAGAGAATATACACAAGGAGTTATTTCTGGATCTTTCATCTCTGGAGGATTAATAGGTTGTTCTTTTATTGGGTTATTATTTGTTAAAATTAAAACTTCTTTATCATCAAACAAAATTTTATAAATTAGAAAAAACACAAAGATTATGAATATTAAAAGAATATATTTAATATATTTTATTAAATTCATTTACAACTCCTCAATTGCTTCAATCCCAAGTAATTCTAAACCAGTTTGGATTGTTATTGAAACAGCAAAAAGCAGTGCCACCCTTGCTAGCGAAAGGTCGATTTCATTTTTATCTAATATGTGAATACGCTTGTTATCTATTTTTAAATTCCAGTATTGATGAAAAGATGAAGCAAGATCTCTTAAATAGTATGACAATCTATGAGGTTCCATAAATACTGCCGACTGTTCAATTACTTTTGGAAAATTAGCTATTTGAAATATTATCTTTTTTTCGTTTTCATTTTGCAAAAGAGTTAGGTTGGAATTTAACAAATCTTTATCTTTAATATCTACTCCAAGTTTTTCTTTTGAATTTCTAATTAATGAGGATATTCTTGCGCTTGCATATTGGATATAAAAGATAGGATTATCATTATTTTCATTTTTAAAAACCTCGAAATCAAAATCCAATTGGGCATCATTTTTTCTTGAAACCATCATAAATCTGACAGCATCCGCGCCAACCTCATTAACAATTTCTTTTAATGTAATGAAGCTCCCTGCCCTCTTTGACATCTTAACAGGTTTACCAGCTCTCGATAAACTAACTAATTGACAAGTTTTAATCTCAAGATTTGCCTTTTCATTAGTTATTGCTTTCACTGCTGCCTTCATTCTGGCTATATATCCAGAATGATCAGCGCCAAAGATATTTATCATTCGAATAAAACCTCT
The DNA here is from genome assembly GCA_045565415.1 of Alphaproteobacteria bacterium. Lineage (GTDB taxonomy): Bacteria > Pseudomonadota > Alphaproteobacteria > MED-G09 > MED-G09 > AG-430-B22. The sequence continues at coordinate 19,907 of JBJLFK010000007.1, forward strand.
TTCGTACTTATTTAAATGATAAGCAATATCTGGCATAAAATAAGTCCATTGACCATCATGTTTTTTTACAACCCTATCCTCATCATCTCCAAAATTTTTTGATTTGAAAAGAATATGCTTTTTTTCACTCCATTCATCTTTTTTGCTACCTTTAGGCGGCTTTGTATTGCCCTCATAAAGTAAATTTTTATCCTCTAGATATTTATATGCTTTATCCACATGACCACTTTCCAATAAAAATTTTTCTGAAATAAATATATCATGTTTAATTTCAAGAGATTTAAGGTCATTTTTAATAATATCCATTACAGCAGACATTGATTCTTTTTTAAAAAAGTCTAACCAAATACTTTCATCCTTATCTAAAAATTTCTTTCCGTAATCGTCGCTGATTTTTTTTGCTATAGGTCTTAAATAATCACCAGGATAAAGATTGTCAGGCATTGTAATTTCTTTATCTGAAAAATTTTGCAAATATCTTAAATAAACTGATTTTGCTAAATTCCTTATTTGTTCTCCTGAATCATTAATATAATATTCTCTACAGACATCATAACCTACAAAATCAAAAATATTTGCAAGCGTATCTCCGAAAACCGCGCCTCTTGTGTGGCCAACATGTAAGGGTCCTGTAGGGTTAGCTGAAACATACTCAATATTTATCTTCTCACCTTTCCCAAGTTCTTTCTTTCCAAAATTTTTTCTATTTTTTAAAACTTCTCGAACAAAGTCATGTAAAATATGATCTTTAACAAAAAAATTAATAAAGCCTGATTTTGCTAATACAATATCTTTAAAATCATCATCATTATCAAAAAACTCTTTAACCTCCTTAAATATATGATCTATATTTATTTTAAATTTTTTTGATAAAATAAGAGCAGCATTCGTAGAAAAATCACCGTGAGAAGCGTTTCTTGGAAATTCAAATGATATATTTGATAAATCTTCCTTTGGATAGGATTTATTAAGCTCCATAATTAATAGTTTCTTATATTTTTCTAGTATATCCATCTATAAGTTCTTTTGCTTAATAACCTTTGCATGATTCGCAGTTGCAGATCGATCAGTCATAGATGCTATAAAATCACATATAATAATAGCTTTTTTAGATAGTAGTTGGCCATCACAGGCTTGCTTAATTTTTATTGGAAGAAGATCATTGTTAATTAACAATTCATCAAAAAGTTCTTTTATTATTTTACGCCCATTATTTCTATCTTTATCCATTGAAGAGTGAGAATAAACTCTTTCATGTAAAAATTTTCGTAGCTCTTTGTCTTGATTTTTCATTTTATTAGAAAATGATGCAATTGGATGATCGTGACATCTAATATCTACAACGCATTGAGGTTTTAATATTTCTAAATTCTTGTTTGTTTGCTCCAATAAGTCATTAACCATAAAACCGATAAGTCTGCGGACTAGTTCTTGAATTATCATAAAATCGTCAAGTCCAGTATATTCCTTAACTATATCTTGATAAATTTCATCAATTAGTGAAATTTCGCATATATCTTTTATTTTAAATTTTTTTGCTCTAAAGCCATCATCAATATCATGATTATTGTATGCTATATCATCTGATAAAGAAGAAATCTGTGCCTCCAGGCTTGCAAAAGTAGAAATTTCTAGATCATAATTTGAAATAAAATCTCTAATAAAAAAACCTATTGGAGATTTATTATTATAGTTTTTAATTGGGCCGTTATGTTTTAATATTCCTTCTAATGTCTCCCAAGAAAGATTTAATCCATCAAAATCAGGGTATCTTTTTTCCAAACCAGTAACAATTTTAAGTGTTTGAACATTATGATCAAATCCCCCAAAATCAGTCATACATTCATCTAGAGCTTCCTCACCAGAATGTGAAAAAGGCGGATGTCCTAAATCGTGAGATAAAGCTAATACTTCAGATAAATCTTCATCTAGATTCAAAATACGGGCAACAGTTCTAGCTATTTGGCTAACTTCAATTGAATGTGTAAGCCTGGTTCTGTAGTAATCTTCAGTATGGGCAATAAAAACCTGAGTTTTATGTTTTAACAAACGAAAATGTTCTGAATGAATAACTCTATCCTTATCCCTGTGAAAGGGATTACGATGTTGGCTTTCAGATTCAGAATATAATCTTCCCCTACTATTATGAAAATCGGTTGCATATTTAGCTTTTTTATACACGAGTATATCCATTAACAAAAAGAATCATTAATAGATATACTTAGTATAATTATAAAATTTTATTAAGCACTTAATGCGCTAAAACTGCCAATAGTAATAACGCTACAATATTTGTTATCTTAATCATAGGATTAACAGCTGGGCCTGCGGTGTCCTTATATGGATCGCCAACCGTATCACCTGTTATTGCAGCTTTATGAGCCTCGGAACCTTTTCCACCGTGATTACCATCTTCAATATATTTTTTTGCATTATCCCATGCACCACCACCAGCAGTCATGGAAAGGGCAACAAATAATCCTGTAACAATAACGCCAAGTAGCATTGCTCCTAGAGCTGAAAATGCATCACTTTTTGTAGCAATAAAATTAATAATATAAAAAAGAACTATTGGTGATAATAGCGGCAGTAATGATGGTACAATCATTTCTTTAATTGCAGATTTTGTTAGCAAATCAACAGCTGATTTATAATCAGGTTTATCTTCTCCAGTCATAATTCCTGGTTTTTCTTTAAATTGATGTCTTACTTCTTCAACAATAGCTGAGCCGGCGCGACCAACTGCTGTCATTCCTAGAGCTGCAAATAAGTAAGGAAGCATACCTCCAACTAATAAACCTACAACAACATAAGGATTTGACAAAGAAAAGTCAGGATTCACTCCAAAGAAATAACTTCCTTCAACAGCATTAGATGAAAAATATTCTAGGTCTGCTGTGTATGCACCAAAAAGAACTAAAGCACCTAAACCAGCTGATCCAATTGCATAACCTTTTGTAACTGCTTTTGTAGTATTGCCAACAGCGTCTAAAGAGTCAGTAGTTTTTCTAACTTCTTCAGGAAGTTCAGACATTTCAGCTATTCCACCCGCATTATCTGTAACAGGGCCGAAAGCATCTAAAGCAACAACCATGCCTGCTAGTGCCAACATTGTAGTTACTGCAACAGCAATACCGAAGAGACCAGCTAATGAATAAGTAATAATAATTCCAAAAACAATTACTAAAGCAGGAAGGGCTGTTGACTCCATTGAAATTGCTAAACCCTGAATAACATTTGTTCCATGTCCTGTTTCAGATGACTTTGCAATTGATTTAACCGGCCTATAATCAACACCTGTATAATATTCTGTAATCCAAATAATTAAACCTGTTATTGCTAATCCTGTTACGCCACAAATATATAAATCTAATCCATTAAAGCTTTTTCCTGATATAGAGAGACTGGTTTCAAAACCAACAACTAAATCAGTAACAAAATAAAGAACAACTAATGAAAGAATTGTAGTTGCAATAAACCCTTTGTAAAGAGCACCCATAATAGAATTATTTTTTCCTAATTTAACAAAATATGTTCCAAGAATAGATGTAATTACACAAGCCCCACATATTGATAAAGGGTAAATCATCATAGTTTCATTTCCAGCAAAAAATATTGAAGCCAATACCATTGTGGCAACAACTGTTACTGCATAGGTTTCAAATAAATCAGCTGCCATACCAGCACAATCACCAACATTATCACCAACATTATCAGCAATGGTTGCAGGATTTCTTGGATCGTCTTCGGGTATACCAGCTTCAACTTTCCCAACTAAATCGCCACCAACATCAGCGCCTTTTGTAAAAATACCTCCTCCAAGTCTAGCAAAAATAGAAATTAAAGAAGAACCGAAACCTAGAGCTACTAGAGCATCTATAACTACCCTTCCATTTTGTGGAATCCATAAATTTGTTAAAACATAATAATAAACAGAGACAGCAAGTAATGCTAAACCCGCAACAAGCATACCTGTCACAGCTCCTGATTTGAATGCAATGCTTAAGCCTTCAGCCAAACTGTTTGAAGCAGCTTGAGTTGTTCTTACATTTGCCCTCACTGATACAAGCATTCCAATATATCCAGCAATTCCAGATAAAACTGAGCCAATAAGAAAGCCGACAGAAACCTCTAATCCAAGTAAAAAATATGAAATTACCAATATTACTAAACCAACTATAGCAATAGTAGAGTATTGCCTTGATAAGTATGCGCTTGCACCCTCTTGAATAGCGCCTGCAATTTCTTGCATTTTTTCATTTCCAGTATCCGCTGAAAGAACTGAAATCGATGTAACAATTCCATAAACTACAGCTAAAATACCTGCTCCAATTATTAAGTGAATGATTTCCATTTAATCCTCCGAATCCTTATATAAATACTGAGCGAACATGCCAAAAGTTAATATAAATATCAAGCTAAAGCTTAATATAATGAATGAGTAAAACCTTCTAATAAGTTATTGAAATTTTTATCAGTAATTTTTATCCCTTTTTTTCTTGTCATTCGGCCTATTTTTGTAACATTTTTGTATTTCTCCAATCCCTTTGGTCCAGTAAACAAAATTTGATAATCATCTCCGCCTATTAAAATTTGTTTTTCATATCTTTTGTACGTACTTAAAAATTTAATAACTTCCTTTGATTTTGGAATTGATGAGAATTTAATTTCAGCACCTAGTTTGCTGGTTGTACAAATATTATTTAAATCATTTAATAATCCATCGGAAATATCAGTGGCAGCATTTGCTTTATTTCTGATTAAATTAGTTAAGTTTGTTTGAGGCTCAGGTACAAGATATTTAGATATTAATTTTTCTTTTGCCTTTTTATCAAACTTAATTTGTTTTTTTTTAATGCTCATTCCAATAAAGGCATCACCTATTGTTCCACTAACATAAATAAAATCTGAAAACTTTGCAGTTGATCTCTTAATTATTTTTTTTGAATTAACTGGCCCAAATATTGTAAGACTTAAAACAGTCTTATTTTTTGTTGCTATTGTGTCACCACCAATAAGGTTAAGGTTATAACTTTTCATATCTTGGTGAAAAGACTTAAAAAAAGAGTCCAGCCACCTTTGATTTATTAATTTTCCGGAGGAAAAATTTAATAAGCAAAACTTTGGTTTGACGCCTTTAGAAATTAAGTCGCTAATGTTAGCTCGAATTAATTTTTTTGCTATTGTTTTAGGGTCATCATCACTAAAAAAATGTATATCTTCAGAAATGGTATCTGTTGAATATGCATAGTTATCAACGATAGCTATATCATCTTCAAAATTTAATGAATGTTTAGTTTGTTTTGTGCCTTTTTTTATATAATTTTTTATAAAATCGGTTTCTTTAAGCATAATAAAATCTATTATTTAATTGCATTTGATGAAACTGCATCTAATACAGCATTAATTAAAGATGGCTCCTCTCCATCAAAAAAGAATTTAGCTATCTCAATGTACTCATTAAAAATTACTTTTTTGGGAATATCATCCTCATGAATTAATTCATAAACAGATATTCTTAAAATAGCTCTAATAAGTGACTCTATTCTTGATAATTTCCAATTTTTTAAATTTTTGTTAATAAGATCATCAACCTTTTTTTGATTTTTTGAAGCACCTTTCACAAGCTTTTCAATATAACTCTTATTTGGTTTACCCTGATTATTTATTTTTTCTAATTCTACAAAAGAATCATCAGAAAAACGTCTCTGAATAACTTCAAATGACTTCCCGTTTAATTCCATCTCGTAAAGAATTTGTACGGCAAATAATCTTGATGAGCTTTTGTTAGAATTTCCCATTCTTAATATCTAATAGTAAATTACACGCATACGCTGCATGATATCCTTTATTGGTTGTATCGTTTAGACTTCTGTCTAAAGCTTGCTTATTATTCTCAACAGTTAATATTGAATTTGTAATTATGATGTTTTTTGAAATTGATAGTTGATTTATTCCAGAAGCAGATTCATTAACTACTATATCATAATGTGATGTTTCTCCCCTAATTACACAACCAATAGCAACAAAACCAATATCAACAGCGTTAGCATTAACTTTATCGTGAATTAAATTAATAACTGTTGGTATCTCTAATGCGCCTGGGACATTAACTTTTTCGTGACTAATATCATTTTTATTTAAAAAATTAATAGCTCCGCCAACTAATCTATCACTTATTTCTTCGTAGTAATTTGCATTAATTATATATATCTTTTTTGTCATTATCTAATCAACCAAAGGTACTCTTTCATTAATTTCTAAATTATATCCTTCAATATTTAACAGAGTACTTTTTGAATTTGAAATTAATTTAATGCTCCTTACCCCTATATCTAATAAAATTTGTGCTCCTACTCCATACTCTCTTAATTCGATCTCTTTAGAAGGATTATTATTATTAATTTTTTTTAAATTATTAGATATAACATTTTGGTTTGTATCCCTTATAAAAATAAAAACACCAAAACCTATATCATTAATTTTCTTAAAACCTTTAGTAATGAGGTTTTCTCTTGAAGATTCTATACCAACTAAATCTTGAAAAACATTTACGACATGAACTCTTACTGGTGTTATTTTACTTTGATCAATATCGCCTTTTACAAAAGCAATATGTTCTGATTTATCAATATTATTCTTATAAACTGAGCAATCCCATTTTCCAAACTTAGGAATGTCTATTTCTTTTGTTAAAACTTTTGAAATTATATGATCGTTTCTAATTCTGTAATTTATTAAGTCAGCAATAGTGCCGATTTTTAAATGATGAATTTTTGCAAACTCAATTAATTCGGGTAATCTAGCCATTGTTCCGTCATCATTCATTATTTCACATATAACTGCAGATGGATCTTTTCCAGCTAGTCTACTAATATCTACTGCTGCTTCTGTATGTCCAGCTCTAACAAGAACCCCTCCATCTTTAGCTTTTAAGGGAAAAATATGACCAGGAGTTACAATATCTTCTTCTCGGGCTTGAGGATTAATTGCTGTTAGTATAGTTGTAGATCTATCTTTAGCTGAAATACCAGTTGATATACCTTCTTTAGCCTCAATAGATACTGTAAACGGTGTTTTGTGTCTTGATTTATTATCATCTGACATTAATTTAAGATTTAAGTGATCTGCTTTTTCCTCTGAAAGAGGCAGGCAAACAAGACCTCTTCCATACTTAGCCATAAAATTAACCATATCAGGAGTAGCATCAACTGCAGGAATTACTAAATCACCCTCATTTTCTCTATCTTCAGCATCAACAAGAATAAACATTTTTCCTGTCTTTGCTTCTTCAATAATATCTTCAATTGGCGATAGATAATTTTTCATACTACTTACTTTTCAAAACATACCTTGCAATGGGATCTACTTCTAGATTAATTTTCGAGTTTATAGCAATATCAGACCATGTGGTAAACTCCTTAGTATGCGGAATAATATTTACCGAAAAATTTGGCTCTTCATTATCAATAACTTGATTAACTGTAAGTGAAATTCCATCTAGAGAAATAGATCCCTTTTCAACAATAAATTTACTAAATTTTTTTGGATACCTTACTGTATATATGTTGCTGTTCTTATCTTCATGAACTTTAGATAATTCACCTAGGCAATCAACATGGCCATAAACAAAATGACCTCCTATCTCATCACCTACCCTTAGGCTTTTCTCTAAATTAATTTTAGTTCCCTCTCTCCAAAATTTTGTAGTTGTTTTATCATCAGTTTCTTTTGATACCTCAACCTCAAAAAAATTTTTATTTCGATCAAAACCTTTATTAATAACTGTTAAGCAAACACCTGAGCAAGCTATCGACGCACCAATATCAATTTCTTTATTATCATATGTGCATGCAACTTTAATTAGTCGATGATCATTATCTATAATATCAATAATCTCTCCTATATCAGTAATAATTCCAGTAAACATTATTTTCTTGCCCCATAAATCTTAAGATAATTATTGTCCAAATTAATCATATTTTGAAGAAACAAATTTGGACTATTATCTAGATTAGTAATGTTAAGTTTACCAACGCTAGGTTTTCCTTCTTCACCTATAATTTTTTCTGATGAAAACCAAAAAATTTTATTTAAATGGTGAGAGTTAATTGCAGAAGCTATAAGTTTATTTCCTCCTTCAATTAAAAGGCTATTATATTCTTTTTTACCAAGAAATCTTAGCGCACTATTTAGCGATAGTCCTTTTTTTGTTTTTGGTATTCTTATTACTTTAACGCCTTTATTTTTTAAAATTTTAATTTTTCTTTCAGATGAATCTTTTGAAGTAAAAATAATGGTCTCATTTTTTTTAGCTGTATTAATAATTTTAGAATTGATTGGAACTTTGAGATTTGTATCCATAACCAATCTTGAAGGTGAAAATTTTGTAAGCCCTGGTAATCTGCAAGTTAATGATGGGTTATCTTTTAAAATTGTATTTATTCCAACCATTATACCATCATTAAACAATCTTAATTTATGACCATAATTTCTTGATAACTTATTTGTTATCCACTTTGATTTACCATTCTTTAATGCCGTTTTTCCATCAGCCGAACTTGCTATCTTAATATTTATTCCTGGAACACCATAGCTCACTCTATTAAAAAACTCATTATAGAGATCTTCAGTTTCTTCTATTAAAACATCTTGTAAAACAATTATTCCAGAATTTTTTAACTTCTTAATACCTTTTCCATTAACTAGAGGGTTTTTATCTAAAGATGCAATAACAACCCTTTTAATTCCACTCTTAATTACTTCATCAACACAAGGAGGGTTTTTACCTGAGTGGAAACATGGCTCTAATGTTGTATATAATGTTGAGCCAGCCTCAATCTTTATACCATTTAATGCTTTTTTTTCGGCATGAGGTGATCCATTTGCCCCGGTATTTCCAGTAGAAATGATAGTTTTATTCTTTGAAACAACAACACATCCGACTGATGGGTTTACTCCTGTCATTCCTCTATTCCTTTTAGCTATATTAATAGCTAGGTTCATAAAGAAATTATCATCCCTTATTATTTTCATATTATTTATTTCTTAAAATAGATTTCAGAGGAATTCAATCATCAATTTTACTTGGAGGATTATCAAGTTCGCCAACAAAATCCTCAAAATCACCAACAGCTCTAAAATTCTTATAAACTGAAGCAAATCTTACATATGCAACCATATCTAATTCTCTTAATGCTGCCATAATTAAACTTCCAATTAAGTTAGAAGGAATATCTGATTCACCTGTGCTTTCTAATTGACGAATAATACCCGTTATCATTCTTTCAATTTTCTCAGGATCTATATCCCTTTTTCTAATGGCAATTTGAACAGACCTCATTAATTTATCTCTATCAAAAGGGGTTCTTCTTCCTGATCTTTTGACAACAGTTAAATCTCTCATCTGTATTCTTTCAAAAGTTGTGAATCTTCCTCCACATGCAAGGCATTGTCTTCTTCTTCTAATTGATGATGCTTCCTCTGTTGGACGAGAATCCCTTACCTGAGTATCTTCATTTCCACAGAAAGGGCACCTCATAAATTTCCTCCATAAATAGGAAATTTTCTACAAAGATCGATTACTTTTTGCTGAACCTCTAAAATAGCTTTTGTATCAATACCATCTGATTGAAATCCATTTAGAACTTCACAAATATAAGTTCCAATTTTATGGAATTCCGCTTGGCCAAATCCTCTAGTTGTACCTGCGGGAGTTCCTAATCTTATACCTGATGTTATAGTTGGCTTTTCAGGATCAAATGGAACGCCGTTTTTATTACAAGTTATGTTTGCTTTTCCTAATGCATCCTCTGCTTCGTTACCCTTTATTCCTTTTGGCCTAAGATCTAGAAGAACAAGATGACTGTCTGTACCTCCAGAAACGATATCAAAACCATCTTCAAGAAGTGTTTGAGATAATATTTTTGCATTATCTATTACGTTTTGTGAATAATTCACAAACTCCGGTCTCAATGCTTCGCCAAAAGCTACAGCCTTCGCTAAAATTGTATGCATTAATGGTCCACCTTGTATTCCAGGAAAAATTGCTGAATTTATTTTTTTAGCAATATCATCATTATTAGTAAGAATTAATCCGCCCCTTGGGCCCCTCAAGGTTTTGTGTGTGGTTGTGGTAACAATATCTGCAATAGGTATTGGTGATGGATAAGTTTTGGAGGCTACAAGACCTGCAAAATGCGCCATATCAACCAACAGATAAGAATTTATATTATTTGCTATTTCTCTAAATTTTACAAAATCTATTACTCTCGGATAAGCAGATCCTCCAGCAATAATTAGCTTTGGTTTATGCTGATTTGCAAGTGACTCTACTTCATTAAAATCTATTAAGCTATCTTCTTTTTTTACACCGTATTGAATAGCATTAAATAACTTACCTGATTGATTGGGCTTTGCACCATGAGTTAAGTGACCTCCAGCATCTAAGCTCATGCCTAAAATTGTATCTCCAGGCTTAAGAAGGGCTTGAAAAACAGCTTGATTAGCTTGCGATCCTGAATGAGGCTGTACATTAGCGAATTTTGAATCAAATAATTCACATGCCCTTGAAATAGCAAGATCTTCAGCTAAATCTACATATTCACATCCTCCATAATATCTTCTACCTGAATATCCTTCAGCATATTTATTTGTCATAATGGAGCCTTGAGCATCTAAAACAGATCTAGAAACAATATTTTCTGATGCTATTAATTCAATATGTTCTTGCTGCCTAATAAATTCCTGAGATAAAGATTCGTATAATTTTGGATCAGCTTCTTTCAAGCTCATAGAAAAGAAATCTTCAAAATCTTCATATTGTGCTGTTTTTGTTGTTTCTGACATAATTTTGAATAATCTTTCTATATAGATACAATATTTTGTATATCGGTTTATCTAATAACACAAATATTTTTACTGATGCCAAAGGTTTTTTTTAACTAAAATTTCTTTTAAAACTGAAATATTGTCAGTCATTATTCCGTCTACTCCTAAATCTATAAGTCTATTAATTTCATTTGTATCATTTATGGTCCATGCAATTACTTTAATATTTAATGATTTTAAAAAATCTATATGCCTTTTATTTAATAATTCAATTTTATATCTTTTAATTGGAAGCGAGGATATCAAGGGCATAACATTATGCTTTATATTAAATACTGAACATAATTTAGTTTTTACTATTTCTTTTGGCCCCATTGATGTAATGCATTTATTCTTAAATTCTTCACGAACAAAATCCAATCTCTGTTGATTAAATGATGCAAAACATACTCTATCAATAGCATTCATTTTTTTAACTACCTTTATTAAGGGCCTTACACTTTCATCTGATTTCATATCTATTGAAAAATAATTTTGAGAAAAAGAATCTAACAGGTCTTCTAAAAAAGGAATCTGAAATTTATCATTAACTCTAATTTTTTTTAATTCTTGTGAAGTGAAATCTCGAATTTTTCCTATATAATTTGTTACTCTGTCTAAGGTCGAGTCATGAAATGCCATTAACTTTTCGTCAGCATTAGGATGAACATCTGTTTCAAGATATTTATAACCAATTTCTACAGCAGAGGAAAAAGCTTCGTAAGTATTTTCAGGAGCAAATTCAGTGCCACCTCGATGAGCAAAAGCCATAAATTGACTTTTATTTAAAGATAAATGCATTTTAAGCCTTATAAAAAATCAATAAGAAACTTATACTATTAATTATATTTTAATTTAATTAAAATTATATTTATGGAAATTACAAAATTTGATAGGCAACTATTTAGAAGGTTTATAGCATCAATAATTGATATAATAATTGTTATAAACCTATCTTTGCTAGTTTTTTTAGTTATTAAGATTATTAATTTCTTTATCTTAAATTTATTTTACACTTCTTATTATTTTGTCATTCCTGTGGTTTTTTCATCATATTTTATTTTAACTTTAGGAAGTAAAAGACAGGCAACATATGGGATGATGATCATGAATTTTAGTCTATGCCTTAAAAAAGGAGATAATTTCACAAAAAAGCATGCTTTTATCCACTCTCTTCTTTTCTATGTAATTCTTCCTATTGGAGTAATAACTTTAACTTACTTTATTTACCCTTTATTAAATGACAAAAGAGCATGTATACATGACTTGATTTATAAGGTTCGTTTTAAAGATTTAGGAGAAATCACTTGATGGCACAAGAATTTTACATGTGGATAGTTTTTGGATTAACATTACTTACTATGTTACTGTATTCATTAGATAAAATAAGAATGGAGATAATTTCTTTATTTTCAATTGTTGTTCTTTTATTAGTCTTCCAAAACAGTCCTATTTTGGGGCTTTCTTCAGGAGGTCCAATAAATATTAATTTATTACTACAGGGATTTGCTAATCCAGCACTAATAGCTTTAATGAGCTTACTGGTAATTGGCCATGGTTTACTAGTTACCGGCGCTCTTGAAGATATAGCTGTTTGGCTGTCAGGGGATAGAGATAAAAATACACTTTATAAATTTTATGGAATTATGTTCTTGGTCTTTATTTTAAGTGCAACATTAAACAATACACCTATCATTATAATGTTTATTCCAATAATAATAGCGATTAGCAAACAAATGGATGTATCTTCACGATCAATCTTGATTCCGCTTTCTTATGTCTCAATATTGGGCGGTATGACGACATTAATAGGGTCATCAACAAATTTACTAGTTTCAGGTACTACATCTACTCTAATTGGACGTGAACTTGGTTTTTTTGAATTCACAAATCAAGGAATAATCTTAGCTTCGGTAGGCTTTATTTATGCAATTTTTATTTTACCTAGAATACTTGAAAAAAAAAATAAAGGTGTAGTTGCGGATAGTAAAGAAAATTTTGAAAGTGGGAGAATTTATTTAGTTGAAATTGTGGTTAAAGAAGAAAACCCTTTAATTGGTAAAAAATTTACCTCTGGAATACTATCTGATATTAAAAATACAGCAGTTAATGTAATATTAAGAGATGGTGAAAAAATCCTACCACCTTTTGAGGACATTGAAATAAAAATTGGTGATAAGTTAGTTCTTGAAATTACAAAAAAACAACTCACTGAAAAAATAAGATCTAATGACAACATATTTAACTCTATAGATGATAATAATTTTTCATCAGAAAGAGGGGTTTTGATCGAAGCCTCAGTTACTCCTAGATCATTTTTTATTGGTAGAAACCTCACACAAACTAACTTTGAAGCAGAAACGAATTGTAAAATCATCGGAATTAAAAATGATAAAAAATTCTTAAGAAATTTACCTAGATATCAAAAAATGGAGGCAGGACATATATTATTAATAAAGGGTGAAGAAGAAGATATTAAAAACTTAAGAGGAAAAAAAGAAATCTTCCCTATTGAGTGGTCGGCTATTTATCTGCCTGCTAAACAATTTATTCTTAGATCGAGAATCATTTTTGCAGTTACAATTTTATCTGCTGCCACAGGCCTATTAAACATTACAGTAGCCGCATTACTTGGCGTAATTCTAATGTTATTAACAAATGTTCTAACTATAAGGGATGCTGTATCTGCCCTTGATACAAAAATATTTTTATTAGTTGCATCATCAATAATGTTATCTACGGCACTTCAGGAAACAGGAGGAGCACTTTATATTGCTGATTTATTAAAAAATCTCCTAATAAATTTTGATATGATAACGGTATTATCATTATTTTTTATTTTTATTGCAGTAATTACAAACTTTTTAAGCAATAACGCAACTGCAGTATTGTTTGCGCCGATAGCAATTAACCTTGCTAGTGATTTTAATATTCAACCTGAACCATTTATTTACTGTTTAATTTTTGCAGCTAATTGCTCTTTTGCCACACCTATTGGGTACAAAACTAATCTCTTAGTTATGGGTCCAGGAAATTATCAATTTAAAGATTATCTTACAGCAGGAATACCACTAGTTTTATTAATGTGGTTAAGTTATACAATTATGATTAGTTTTTTGGGTTATTAAATTGAATAAATTAGAAAATACTCATAAAGAAGAGTTTTATCTTTCAGACTCAACTGAATGTGTTTATCAGCCTGATCAAAAGGAAAGAAAGTTATTTACTTTTATTAAAGGATCTAAGGATCAAGATTTTTATAATCTTTTAATATCAAAGGGTTTTAGAAGAAGCCAAAACATACTTTATAATCAAGTATGCGAAGACTGTAATAAATGCATACCAATTAGAATAAAAGTTAATAATTTTAAAACAACCAAAAACCAAAATAGAATTTTAAATAAAGGAAAAATTTTTCAAAGAAATATTACGAAAAAAGCTACATATGAACAATTCTACTTATTTAAAGAATATTTAAATTATAAACATCCCGATAGTGAAATGAATGATATGATTTTTGCTGATTATTATTCAATGATTAGAAATTCTGGCATAGAAACAAAAATTATTGAATATAGATTAGATAATATTCTAATTTCTTCCTGTATAACTGATTTTTTAGATGATGCATTATCAATGGTATATTCTTTTTATAGCCCTTATTCACAAAAATATTCTTTAGGTAAATTCATGATTCTTGACCATATTGCATTTAGTAAGAAATATAAAAAAGAACTAATATATTTGGGTTATTGGATAAGTGGTTGTAGGGAAATGGAATATAAAAAAGATTTTATTTCTTCAGAAATTCTTATTAATGGTGAATGGATAAACTATGAAAAAGAAAATAAAAAATAAAAGAAATATTAAACTTACTAGAAGAGATGCTTTAATTGGTGGGGCTTCATCAATATTGTTATCTAGCACTTTAGCAAGACCAGCAATTTCAAAAGGTATTAGAAGATTAACTATGACTCATACATGGCCTAAAAATTTTCCTGGCCTAGGTACATCGCCCGAAAGAATAGCCAAACATATAAATAAAGCAACTGATGGTGAGATTGAGATTAAGGTTTTTGCGGCAGGAGAATTAGTTCCAGCTTTTGAGGCCTTAGATGCTGCTTCAATTGGTGTGGCTGATATGTACAATGGAGCAGAATATTATTTTCAAGGTAAAAATATAGGTTTTAATTTTTTTACATCTGTTCCCTTTGGTATGACAGCAAATGAATTAAATGCATGGATTGATCATGGAGGAGGGAAAGAGCTTTGGAATAAACTAAGCTCTCAGTTTAATGTGATTTCATTTCAGTCAGCTAATACCGGCGTTCAAATGGGCGGATGGTTTAATAAAGAAATAATCACTATGGATGATTTAAAAGGTCTTAAAATTAGAATGCCCGGATTAGGAGGAGAAGTTCTGAGAAGAGTAGGATCTGCTGCAGTGGCGATTCCTGGCGGAGAAATCTATCCAGCACTTCAATCAGGCGCTATTGATGCAACTGAATGGGTTGGACCATGGAATGATCTAGCATTTGCCTTTTATCAAGTTGCTAAATTTTATTACTGGCCAGGCTTTCATGAGCCAGGCGCTGGTTTGGCAACAGGAGTAAATCTTGATACTTGGAATTCATTAACAAATACACAAAGAGAAATATTCAAGAATGTATTCTCTCATGAAAATACATATACATTAGCAGAATTTAATCATCATAACTCTATTGCCTTAAATACTTTAATTAATAAACATGGCGTTCAAATGAGAAGCTTTTCAAAAGAAATTATGAATGAGTTAAAATTAAAATCTAATGAAGTATTAGAAGATGTTACAACCAAAGATCCAATTTCAAATGAAATCTATTTATCTTTCATGGATAATCTAAAAAGGTTAAGAAATTGGTCTAAGCATTCTGAATTAGCTTATATGGCTTCAAGAGAAGATTAATGTATATCCTAAAATCAATTAATGAATATATTGGCCGATATATTTCATGGCTCGTAATTATTATGGTTATTGTTCAAATAGTGATAGTACTCTCAAGATATGTATTTGGATTAGGGTTTATTAAGCTTCAAGAGTTAATGATTTATATGCATGGTACATTATTTACTATAGCAGCAGGTTATACATTATTACATGATGAACATGTAAGAGTTGATTCATTTTATAGAGAATCATCTGAAAAATTTAAAAATATTGTTAATATTTTAGGCACATTAATTCTTCTTCTACCATTTGTAATAGTTACATTTTTAATGAGTTACCCATATGTCATTAGATCTTGGAAAATTTTTGAAGGATCACCTGAAACTAGCGGGTTGAATGCTACATATTTATATAAAACAACTTTGATAATTTTCCCAATTCTACTTTTTATTCAGGCAATAGTTATTTTATTTAACTCGATTAATAATTTAAAAGTAAAAAAATGATAGAATACTTAGATTTGTTAATGTTTGCTGCAGCAATTTTAGTGCTTCTTTTAGGATTTCCTGTGGCCTTTTCTTTGGCCGGTATTGCAATTATTTTTGCTTTAGTTGGAGATTACTTTGGAGTTTTCCCAATACAATTCTTAAAAGCTATTCCACAAAGAATTTTCGGAACAATGACCAATGAAGTTTTAATGGCAGTTCCTTTATTTATTTTTATGGGAACAATTTTAGAAAAATCGAAGGTAGCTGAAGATTTACTAGAAAACATGAGTAAATTATTAAGACATGTTAGAGGTGGACTTGGTATTTCAGTTACCCTTGTAGGAGCATTATTAGCTGCTTCGACTGGTATTGTAGGTGCAACAGTTGTAACAATGGGGCTTTTGTCATTACCTACTATGTTAAAAAATGGATACACTCCAAAATTAGCTACTGGAGTAATAACTGCAGCAGGAACATTAGGTCAAATAATTCCGCCATCAATTGTATTAATTCTTCTTGGTGATGTTATTTCAAATGCATATCAACAATCACAATTAAAAATGGGAATTTTTTCACCAGATACAGTATCTGTAGGTGATTTATTTGCAGGATCTCTTTTTCCAGGATTATTACTTGTTTCTCTCTACATTTTTTATCAATTTTTGAAAGCGATATTTGATCCAGATTCAACACCTGAAATGCTGATTGAAGAAAATGAAATAAGCTATAAAAAGTTAATCAAAACCTTATTTCCTCCTCTAGCATTAATTATTGCTGTTCTAGGCTCAATATTAACTGGGTTTGCCACACCTACTGAGGCAGCATCAGTTGGAGCTATTGGCTCCATTTTATTAGCCGCAAATAGAATAGCTAAAGAAAATTTTCTAACATTACTATCCGCAGTTTCATTTATTGCTCTTTTGATTTTAAACTTTTTATTTGATTTAAGGCTTAATAGAGTTGATTTAAATCTTTATGAAACTTTTAATATATTTTTAGCAGTAACGATTTTTGTTATCTTCTTAATCTCTACAATTTTAAGTATATATAAATTGTATTTAAGCGGTGTTTTAGTCGATGCAGCAAGATCATCCACCAAAATTACTTCCATGGTCTTTATTATATTAATTGGAGCAACTTTCTTTAGTCTTGTTTTTAGGGGGTTGGGAGGAGACGAAACAATAGAGCACTTTCTTACAAATCTTCCCGGAGGAACTTTTAGTGCAATACTTATAGTTATGATATCAATGTTTTTACTTGGCTTCTTTTTAGATTTTATTGAAATAACTTTTGTTGTTGTGCCTATAGTAGCTCCAATAATTCTTCAAATGGGTATAGATCCCGTATGGTTAGGTGTCATGATGGCAATTAATCTTCAGACAAGCTTCTTGACGCCTCCATTTGGATTTGCTCTATTTTATTTGAGAGGAGTTGCGCCAGACTCTGTAAAAACATCAGATATTTACAAAGGGGTAATCCCATTTATTCTTATACAAATGATGATGTTAATGTTGCTATCAGTATTCCCGGGGATAGCAACATGGTTACCGGCTTTTATATTTAATTAAAAATTTCTAGGAAATCCTTTAGGAACTTTTTTACCTGCTTGGCCTCTCTTTCCTAACCAATTATCAATATCATCAAAATTTCTATTTCTGCCATTATTATCAACAATATTTAATCCTTCATTATAATTAAAGCTTATAATCGATTTAAGATATCCTTCTTTATATTTCTGAAGTCTAACTCCTTTTCCTTTTGACATCTTAGGAAGTTCTTCTCTCTTAAATAATAACATTTTTTTATTTTCGCCAATAACCGCAATATCGGTTCCCTTTAAATAATCTGAACTAATGGCCTTATCATCATTTGATAAGTTTAATATTTGTTTTCCAGCTTTTCTATTTGAAATCAAATCTTCAAAAGCTACTATGAATCCATATCCAAATTTTGAAGCTATAACTAGCTCATCACCTTGTGAAAAAGAATATAAAGAGATGATTTTATCATCATCTTGTAGATCAATTAAAAGTTTTAATGGATCGCCATACCCTCTACCAGAAGGAAGTTGACTTGCTTCAATTGTATAAAATTTTCCGTTTGAAGAAAAAATTAAAAGCTTCTCATCACTCATTGTCTCATGAACAAAAAGTAAATCATCACCATCTTTAAATTTAATTTCAGCAATATCATGATTAAGGCCTTTTAGTGTCTTAATCCAACCTTCTTTTGATAAAACAATAGTAATAGGTTCTGTAGGTTCGGAAAAATTAAGGTCAATATTTAAAATTTCTACATCATAATTAATTTTTGTCCTTCTTTTTCCTAAATCTGTTTTTTTAGAAAAATCTTTTTTTATTTCTTTAATTTCTTTTGACACCTCTTTCCATTGAATATCTTCAGATTTTATTAATTTTCCTAAAATTGATTTCTCTATTTTTAATAAGTCAAATTCTTCCTTAATTTTTATTTCTTCTAACCTTCTTAATGACCTTAGTCGCATATTTAAAATTGAATTAGCTTGGTTTTCATTTAAATCAAATTGCTTCATTAATTTATTTTTTGGTTCATCTTCTTCTCTAATGATTTTAATCACATCATCAAGATTTACATAAACAATTAAATAGCCACTTAATAACTCCATTCGATTCTTAATTTGATTTAATTTAAATGTACTCCTTCTTATAAGCACATCCCTTCTGTGATCTATCCAAGCAAGAAGTAAGTCACGAAGATTGTGCACCTTAGGAATATTGTTGTTTATTGCGTTTAAGTTAACTGAAAATCGAGTTTCTAAGTCTGATAAACTAAATAAAGCTTCCATCAATTGTTCGGGGTCAACATCTCTATTTCTGGGAACTAAAATTAATCTTACATTCTCATCAGACTCATCACGTACATCATCAAGTATTGGAATTTTTTTATCAATGATAAGTTGAGCTATTTTTTCAATCAATTTACCTTTATTTACTTGATATGGTATTTCATTAACAACAACTTTCCACATTCCTCTTTTTTCTTTTTCAATTTCCCACTTAGCTCTTATCCTTATATTTCCTTTGCCTGTTTTATAAATATTAAGAATTGAATCTTTAGATTCAAAAATTTCTCCTCCAGTAGGAAAATCAGGACCAGGAATAAAATCGATTAATTTATCAAAATGCATATTTCTATGCTTAATAAGATGAAGTGATGCATTGCAAATCTCTTCAACATTATGCGGAGGTATCGAGGTCGCCATACCAACAGCAATACCTGATGATCCATTTGCAAGAAGATTCGGAAAATTTGCTGGTAAAACAGTAGGCTCTTTATCAACTTCATCATATGTTAATCTAAAATCAACACAATCTTCATCAATTCCAGATAGTAATAATTCAGAAATTAAAGTTAATTTAGATTCTGTATAACGCATTGCAGCAGCGTTATCGCCATCAATATTACCAAAATTACCTTGTCCATTAATTAAAGGCCATCTTACAGAGAAATCTTGAGCTAATCTTACCAATGTATCGTAAATTGCTTGATCGCCGTGAGGATGGAATCTTCCCATTACCTCCCCTACTATTCTTGCAGATTTTTTAAATGAAGAAGTTGGAGATAAATTTAGTTGTCTCATTGCATAAAGAAGTCTCCTATGTACTGGTTTTAGACCATCTTTTACATCGGGAAGGGCCCTATCCATTATTGTTGTTAATGCATAAGCTAAGTACCTTTCCTCAAGGGCATCAACTATTTCTATATCTTTATATTGATCTATTAAATTCATTTTTATCAAAAAATTTATACATAGATTCCTAATTTTTTAGTGAATCAATTATTTTTTTTCTTGAAGAAGGTAAGTCTTTATTTAACTCAGAATAAATTTGTTTTTTTAAAAAATGACCAGTCAAATTTAATCCATCAATAAGATCATTTTTTTTTATATCAATTTCTTTATCAAATAGGAAAGGGGGTATTTTAAGAAGTTTTTTTGACCATTTCTTACCAGCTTTAGAATTTACAGCCCTACCAGACTTTGGTGAAACCCATTCTAATGAGTCAGTTACTCCCGTTAAAGCGCATTCAGACAAATCAATCCCAAATCCCATAAATTCAAGATAATTAAACTCAAATTCAACAAGTTTCTTTATCCAAATCTTCTCTTTTTTAATGAAACTATCAATTAAATTATCAAATTCTATATAAATATTTTGGCAAGGCTCCCTTTCGGGATAAAGATCGAGATGAGAGCAAACTAAATTAATGCCTGATAAAAAAATTTGATCTTTCATAATTTTATGAGCTCTGGATTTATTTAATTCCGTTGTAAAAAAACCCAAATGCTCAGACAGTCTGGCCCTCCACATTAAATTAAGTTTATTTCCGGTGATATTTACTCCGAAACCACCCTGATTTTTTTTTATTCTAACTAAACCAGAATAAATACCATTGTTTTCAGTAATAACCTTCATTATTATCGAGTTATCATTATATTTTCTGGTATTTAAGACTATGGCAGTATCGTTTAATTGCATATTATGTTTTCTTCACATCAAGACCTAATCTATTAAAATATTTTGGATCCTTATCCCAATTTTTATCTACTTTTACATCTAAACTTAAAAATATCTTTTTATTGAATATTTTTTCTAAATCAATTCTTGAAGCAGTGCCTATTTCTTTAATTTTTGAACCTTCTTTTCCAAGAATAATTCCCTTATGGTTATTTTTTTTTACATAAATAGTTTGACCTATTTTTAAAACTTTCTTTTTATCTAACCAGCTATCAGTTTTTACTATTGATCCATAAGGAACCTCCTCATGTACATGATTAAATATTTTCTCTCTAGTTATTTCCTCACAAAGAATAGCGCTTTGAAGATTTGTGTATTGATCCTCTGGATATAGCCATCCTTCAGAATTAGCCTCATGATTTGTTTCTAATAATAAATCATCTATGCCTTCTTTATTTTTTGCAGAAATATAGAATGTTTTTTTAAATGAAAAATATGAATTGATGATATTTGTGATTTCAAGTAATTGTTTTTTTTCAATAAGATCAATTTTATTAATTATTAAAAAAGCTTCCTTTTTAAAGTTTTTAAAATATTTCAAAACCTTTTTATCAAAATTACTTAACTTTCTTGACCCATCTATTAAAAAGTAAATAAGATCAGCATCATTTAAATTAGTAAATGCATTTTCGACCATCGCTTTTTCAAAAATAGTTTTAGCTTCAAATAAACCAGGGGTATCAATAAAAATAATTTGAGTTTCATTATTATTGAATATTCCTCTTAATCCCATTCTAGTGGTTTGAACTTTTCGACTTACAATTGAAACCTTTTCACCTAAAATTTTATTCAATAATGTTGATTTTCCTGAATTACTAGGACCAATAATACTAACAACAATATTTAATTTACTTATTTTACTCAATTTCAAACTCATCAATAAATTTTTTGGCAGCATTAATTTCTGCCTCTTTTATAGATTTTCCGAAAGCATTTACTTTTCCAATCCTATCTACAGAGACCTCGACTAAAAAGCTAGGCTTATGATCTTCGCCATCTTTAGAAATAACCAAATAATAGGCTTCCGGAAAACTATTGGCGTGCAGATACTCTTGTAAGATATTTTTTGAACTCACAGTTGCGTTGAGCATTTCATCGTTATCTAAATATTCATCCCATAAAGATAGGATTACTTTTTTAGATTCATCATATCCTCCATCAAGATAAATAGCTCCTAAAAGAGCCTCAATAGAGTCTGCTAAAATTGAATTAGTTATTTTATTTTTTTCAGAATTACCAAGTTGAAGATAATTAATGATATCTAATTTTTCTGCAATCTTCGTGCATTGTTTATTTTGGATTAAGTAACGAAACTTATTAGTCAAAACACCTTCTCTTTCACTTAAAAAATTTTTAAAGAGGAATTCCGCAATAACAAGACCTAAAACTCTGTCTCCTAAAAACTCTAGTCTTTCTTGATTTGAATTAGATTTACTTTTAAAGCTTGAATGAGTTAATGCTTCTTCTAGCAATCCCTTATTATCAAAATTATAGTTAATTTTTAGCTCTAACTTATTGATATATTTTAATTTACTTTTCATCTAATGAATTGGTCTAAATATTCTTTTCCATCTTACATTTGCATCACAATTTTTTTTACCAAGTTTTCTCCAATGCCATGAAAAAAACTTTACCTCTGCTTTTCCAACAAGATTATCATGCGGTATAAAACCAACTTTTTTAAGAAATCTGCTATCTTGAGAGTTATCTCTATTATCGCCCATTACAAAATAATGATTGGGCGGAACCCTATAAACTTGTGTATTATCTTGAGGTAAATTTTGATAAGTATCAAGAATCTCATAAGACCTCCCATTCGGGAGCGTTTCATTTAATAAAATCGATTCTTGGTTATAACAACCTAAAGATCTATTATTGGGGTTTACAAAACGATTATTGATATTTTTTCCAATAACACCATAAGATAATAATTTACCATTTAACGATACCCTACCATTGACAATCTGTATATTATCACCAGGAATCCCTATAACACGCTTAACATAATCTGTAGAATTATCTGAAGGTAGTTTAAAAATAATTACATCACCTCTTTCAGGTGAAGAGGAAAAAAATCTATAAGGAATTAATGGGAGACTGAATGGTAATGAATGTTTTGAATATCCATAAGTCCATTTTGATGCAAAAATATAGTCTCCTATCTTAAGCGTATTAATCATTGACCCAGTGGGAATATTGTAGCTAGTAAAGAGAAATGATCGAAAAAGTAGGGCAAGTAAAAGTATCCATACAAATGATGAAATAAAATTCTCTTTTTTCTTTGCTTTAACCATTAAAATACAATCTATGACTATTCGGTTATTGCTTCAATGATTACTATTGCTTGAGCCCATGGAAAATCATCTGTGATTGTTAAATTTATATTAGCCTTATGGTTTTTTGGCAAAATATTCTTAAGCCTTAATTTAGCGCCTCCAGTGAGTACAATTGAAGGCTTACCATATTTATTATTTTCTACACCTATATCTTTAAAAAAAACTCCACTACTTAACCCTGTGCCAAGAGCTTTGGTAACAGCTTCTTTAGCTGCAAATCTTTTTGCATATGAAGATGATTTTTTTAATCTACCTTCTGATTTTTTGATTTCTATATCAGTAAATACTCTTTTAATAAATCTATCGCCAAATTTTGAAAGAGTACTCTCAATTCTTTTGATATTAATAAGATCATTGCCTATACCGATAATCAATTACACCTCCAATTAAAAATCACGATTACAAATGTCTTTCATTTTTCTTATAGAATTTTCTAATCCTGAAAAAATTGATTCAGCAATAAGAAAGAAGCCAATATTTACTTCTTGAAGACAAGGTATCTCTGTAACTTTTTTTGTAGTATCAAAATCTAAACCATGACCAAGATGGACTTCGAGACCTGATTCATACGCAAAAATAGATAAATCATTTATTTTTTTAAACTCTATTTCAGCTTGAGATTTATCTTCATAAAATAATTTACAATATTTTCCCATATGAAATTCTACACATTCAACACCACAATCAATAGAAGATTTTACTTGATCAATAACAGGGTCAATAAAAAAAGATGTCCTTATACCCTGCTCTCTAAGAATATTATTTAAATTTTTATAATAATTTGAATTACTCAAAACATCTAAGCCGCCCTCGGTTGTTACCTCCTCTCTTCTTTCTGGAACTATGCAACAAGAAAAAGGGTTAACTTCCAAAGCAATATTTTTCATCTCTTCATTTGCAGCAATCTCAAGATTTAATTTACTCGGAAATTTTTTTATAATATCGCTAATATCTTTATCTTTAATATGTCTTCTGTCTTCACGTAAATGAGCTGTTATTGAGTCAGCGCCTGAATTTAGAGCTATCTCAGCAGCTTTTATAGGGTCAGGAAACTTCTCTCCTCTGGCATTTCTAAGTGTTGCTATATGATCAATATTAACGCCTAAATTAATATCAAGAGTTTCAGTCATTAGAAATTCCTTTCCTTAATCTTTTCTTGTTTCGATAAAAAATAATCGATTTCTTAACAAAGAAATATGATAAAAATGCAGATATTAGACCTACCAGTAAACCGCCGATTAAAAAAGAGGGTATTAGAGGTTTTATATTTGATAAAATCTCTAATGAATAAAAAGAAGAGCTCCCTAACTCTATTAAATTAAAATCTTCGATAGGAATAAAAATATTACCTACATAAAGAGAGGAGAACCAAATAAAAGGGTAAGTTAAAGGTGTTCCAGTAAATGTTCCTAAAACGGAAGAAAAATAATTAGCCTTTAGAATCCATGATAAAAGTATTGCAAGAATAATATGAACTCCAATTAAAGGAGTAAAAGAAGCAAATACACCAATAGAAAAACCCAATGAAATAGAATGCGGGCTATCAGAAATTCTAATTAATTTTGAGAAATTAATTTTTTTTAATTTTTTTTTATTTTCCATTGATTATAAACTTCTGCTACCTGGTTTTTCAGCTTCAATTGATTTTAAATCATCTGGAATATTATTTCTGTCAAATGTAGGAATTTTGAGAGATAGCAAGGTTACTAAATCTATACCAATATCAACCTCACCCCCTGAACGATCTATTATTGCTGCTTCACCTATTACATTTCCACCCATATTATTAACAACCTTAATTGCCTCCATAGAGGATAAACCTGTAGTAACAACATCTTCAATCATTAGAAAATTTGAATTTTTTTCAAAAGAAAACCCTCTTCTTAGTTCAAATTCACTATTAACTCTTTCCAGAAACATAAAGGGTAAATTTAAAAACATGGCAATCTCATGGCCAATAATCAGGCCACCCATTGCTGGAGCAATTACATAATCAATCTTTTCATTAAAATTTGTAATTATTTTTTCACCAAGAGCTTTTGTAATTTTCTTTGCTAATAATGGGTTTGATAGGGCTAAAGCGCACTGAAGATATTTAGTTGAATGTAATCCTGAAGATAATATGAAATGACCCTCTAATAAGGCGCCACAATTTTTAAAATCTTCAATTAATTCTTTTTCATCCATTAGTGTATTAACCTTTCAACTGAATTAACCTCTGGTAGGCCTTTTAAAGATTTAATTATATTATCAATATGATTTTTATCATCAACATCAATATCAATCCTTAAGTTGTAAAAGTCAGTATCTTTTTCTGTTAAATTTAAATTTGTTATATTCCCACCATAATCAGCAATTGCAGCACTGATAATACCTAAGGAACCAACCTCATTTATAATGCTTAACATAATTCTAGCAGTAAATGTGACATCAATTTCTTTTTTCCATTGAAGCCTTAACCATCTTTCAGGGCTGTTTTCATACTTATGGAGTCCTTCATCTTTAGCATGGTAGATTGTAATTCCCTTACCTGGGATGGTTATTCCTATTATATTATCTCCTGGGACAAGAAAGGAATTTTTTTGAAAGCTTACATCCATATCAGGAAGTAATCCGGATATCTGTAAAGAAATGTTTTTACTATAGTATCTTTTTCTCTTTGTTTTTCTTTTAGTGTTTGGATAAACATAATCATAAACTTCGGAACCAGATGATTTTCCTGAACCTACTAATTGATAAAGATCCATTAAAGATTTAACATTTAATGGCCCAAATGATCTCTCTAAAATATCTCTTGTCGGTTTTTTTCTATGAGAAGAAAAAACACTTTTTATAATTTCTTTTCCCAATAATCTTTGGTTCTTAATTGTATTTTCTTTAATTGCACGCCTTATTGAAGATTTTGATCTTCCTGTAGTTACAAGGTCTTCATAAGAATCCAAAGGTACTTCAGATTTAGATTTAATTATTTCAACCTCATCACCATTCTTTAATTTTGTTCTTCTTGGCTTTTTTTCTCCATTAATCTTAACTCCTGAACAAAATAGACCTAAATCCGTGTGTAAGGCAAAAGCAAAATCCAATGCGGTTGAATCTTTAGGCAAGGCAATTAAACGACCCTTAGGTGTAAAACAATAAACTTGATCGTGAGACAGCTCTAACCTTGTGTTTTCAAGAAATTCATCTGTAGCACCATCCTTTTGAAGTATGTCAATTAAATCAGCCATCCAAGCAATGGAACTTAAGTACTCACCATTTGATGAGTCTTTTTCTTTATAAGCCCAATGTGCTGCTACCCCTCTTTCATTAATTTCATGCATTTTATTTGTTCTTATTTGGATTTCGACACGATGATTATTAGGACCTACTAGTGTTGTATGAATTGATTGATACCCATTCTTTTTTGGAGTTGAAATATAATCCTTAAAAAGGCTTGGTACAGCTTGCCAATTTTGATGGAGCACACCTAAAACAGAATAACATTCTTCAATTTTATCTACATGTATACGAAAACCAAATAGATCAGATAATTGTTCTAACGATTTGTTTTGATTCTCAATTTTCAACCAAACAGAATAAATTGATTTTTCTCTTCCAGATACGAATGCTTTTACCTTATTTGATTTTAGTGCCTTTGACAATTCATCGGAAATATCTTTTACTATTTTATTATTTTTCTTTTTCGAATCTTTTATTCTTTCTATAAGAATTGCTCTAATTTCTGGTTCTGTTTCTGAAAAAGCAAGATCCTCTAGTTCCTCTCTAATTTCATGCATTCCTATTCTTGAGGCAAGAGGCGCATATATATCAAGAGTTTCTTTTGCAATTCTTTGTCTTCTCTCTTTATTTTTTAAATGCTTTAGGGTTCGCATATTATGCAGTCTATCAGCTAACTTAATAAGAAGAACTCTTATATCTGAGGAGCTAGCTAAAATTAATTTTCGAAAATCCTCAGCTGCTTTTGATTGATCAGGTCTGCTTTCTAATTTATTTAATTTTGTAACACCATCAACAAGTTTAGCTATTTCTTTGCCAAAATTTTCTTTTACATCTTTTATGGTTGCTTTGGTGTCTTCAATAGTATCATGAAGAAGAGCGCATACCAGAGATGATGTATCAAGATTTAGTTCTGCTAGGATATTTGCCACTTCAATTGGATGAGAAAAATATGGATCACCGCTTTCTCTAAGTTGAGATCCATGCATTAGCATTCCAAAATGAAATGCTTTTTTTATTATCCTAGTATCAACTTTGGGATTGAATGATACGATGCGATCAACTAAATCAGTTTCACGCATTTATCCATCCTAAATTAAAATGAGCGCCTTGTATTTTTTTTATCATTAAGATTATCTTCAATAGCCTTTAACAATTCTTCTTCTGTCATTTGTTTTTGTTCAGGTTCTTCAGATTCTTGACTTGCTTCTTCTTCACTTAATGATTTTTGATCAGATGCATTTACTTCTTGTTGAATCAAAGGAATATAATCTTCATCGGCCTCATCAACATCAATTTGAGTTTGAAGGCTTTCAATAAGCTCTTCTTCAAGAGTTTCAGAGTTTAATTTATTTTCAGCTATCTCTCTTAAAGCAACAACTGGATTCTTATCATTTTCTCTATCAACTTGTAGCTCAGCTCCTTCAGCAATCTCTCTTGATCTAAAAGCTGAATAAAGAACAAGATCAAATCTACTTTCAACCTTATCTACACAATCTTCTACGGTAACTCTTGCCATTATTTTTCCTTAAAAAAGCCTTTTAATCATTAAAGAACGCAAAATTCAAGTTTTAAGTTCTATTATTTTATACAACTTATCCTAATTTAATAATATAAAACAATCATGAGCAAATTAACAGAACCTAATAAAAATTGTTCTAAGTGCAGAAGATTATACAATTTTAGAAAAAAAAATCAGTCTGAGAACCCTGATTGGTTCAATGCTCCAGTTCCTACATTTGGTGAATTATCATCTAGCTTATTAATTGTTGGTCTTGCGCCAGGCTTACAGGGTGCAAATAAAACTGGGAGACCCTTTACAGGAGATTATGCTGGAGATTTGCTTTATAAAACCATAAATAAATTTAATTTTTCTAAAGGTAAATATGGAGGGACAATTGATGATAGCCTTAAATTAAAAGATTGCACAATCACTAACGCAGTAAGATGTGTCCCACCCCAAAATAAACCAATTTCAGAAGAAATTAATAATTGTAATAATTTTCTAAAAAAGACTATCGAAATCCATAAAAATCTTAAAGTTATTATTGCTCTTGGTTTAATAGCTCATAAAAGTATAATTTCTGCATTTAATTTAAAGCAAAAACTATATAAATTTAAGCATGGAAATAAACATAAAATCAATAACCTTATATTGATAGATAGTTATCATTGTTCAAGATATAACACCAATACCGGAAGATTAAACGAGGAGATGTTCGAAAAAATTTTTTTTGAGGCTAAAAAAGAATTAAAAATTTAATTATTTTTTAAAAGTCTTGCCTTTTGTCTTTCCCAATCTCTTGTTTTTTTAACCTCTCGTTTGTCATGAATTTTTCTACCTTTTCCTATGCCTATTCCAATCTTAGCTAAACCTTTTTTATTAAAATACATTTTTGTAGGAATAAGGGTCATACCTTTTTTTTGAGTAGCCGCAAAAAGCTTATTAATTTCTTTTTTATTTAATAATAACTTTCTTACTCGTTTAGGATTGTAGTTAGTTGTAATTGAATTTTGATAACGTGGAATATTACAGTTTATTAGGAAAATCTCTCCATTCTCTGCGCTAGCATAGGACTCTTTTATATTTACTTTGTTTTGTCTAATACTTTTAATTTCAGAGCCCGTTAAAACTATTCCTGCTTCAAATGTATCTTCAATCTCGTATTGAAATATTGCTTTCCTGTTATCAGCTATGACAGAAAATTCATTTTGAGATTTCTTTCTACCTCCTGATTTAGATGACATTATTTTATCTCTAAATTAGATACGATTTCATCAAGTATTGATTTTGTTTCTTGTCTAACTTTAACAAGAGGTAATCTAACCTCATAATCAATAAGATTCATTTTAGATAAAATATACTTAACTGGAGATGGGCTTGTTTCGATGAAGAGCGCCTTATGAAGCGGCATAAGTATATTGTTAAGTCTTTTTGCTTCTTCTAAATCATTATTGGAAAAAGCTTTATGCATATCTGAACAAACCTTAGGAAGAATATTTGCTGTTACTGAAATACATCCTTGTCCTCCATTAATCATGTATTCATAAATAGTTTCATCTTCACCTGAAAGCTGAATAAAACCATCCTCACATAATTCATTATGTTTTTTTATTCGAGAAATATCACTTGTCGCATCTTTTACACCCACGATTGATTGAAGACGGGATAATCTTCCCATTAAATCAACATTAATATCAATCACTGAACGAGATGGAATATTGTAGATGATTACAGGAATACCTGAAGAAGCTCTATCTAGAGCTTCATAATGAGCATATAAACCCTCAGGGGTTGGTTTATTGTAATAAGGAGTAACTACTAGTGCCGCATCAGCTCCAGCATTTTCTGCATGTTTTAATAAATTAATGGCTTCCGCTGTAGAGTTTGATCCTGTTCCTGCAATAACAGGTACTCTCTTGTTACATTGATCAATAACTATTTCAACTACACGCTCATGCTCATCATGATTGAGAGTTGGGCTTTCACCAGTAGTTCCAACAGGAACTATTCCATCAGTACCTTCAGATATATGCCAATCGACAAGCTTTCTTAAAGAAGATTCGTCAATATCATTTCCTTTAAAAGGAGTTACTAGCGCTACAATTGATCCTTTAAACATTCTTAATTTTTTCTCTATATCTTTTAGATTATTAATATTTACCAATGATAACATCATATTTATCAATAATGGAATACATATAATTATTCATAACTTTATTCTTCATTTCATCATTATAATTTACAATTACTGATTGTTTTGCATCTTCAAAAGATATTATTTCCTCAGGAAATATATCAAATACATAAATTAAGTGATCACCATATATTGATTTAAAGGGCCCCTGCCAAGTATTCTTTTCTATATTTATAATATTTTCTGAAAAACCTGAGCCAAAATCTGAGTCAATTGCTGCTTTATCTTTCTCTATAAAACTATCACCATGAATAAAAGGTTCGCCAATTTCATTGTTTGAGGTGTTTTTTATATCTAGTAAAACTAATTTTATATTTTCGTAATTATTTTTCGGATTAGAAAAGAAAATGTGTTTAAATGAATATCTTTTATTTAATTTATAGTAATCTATATTTTCATTATAATATTCAATTATATTTTCTTCTTTAACTTTATTCAAATTTTCGCTTTCTTTATAGAATTCTAATTTTTGAATTAATCTTCTTTTTATGATTTTATCATTTTGATTAAGCCCAAGTTTTAAAGCTTCCTGATATAATATTTCTTCATTAACAAGTTTCTTAATTATCATATCTATTTCCTTGTTTGTTGGAGGTCTTCCAGTTTGATCTTCCCAGATATTAATTAGATTTTTTATTTCAGACCCCGAAACATATATGCTTGTTTTTTGAGAAATATTAATTCCATAGAAAAGAGCAAAAAATCCAATAAAAACACCTAAAAGTATAAAGATTTTTTTTTTCAATTTATTCTATGGGATATACCAAATAGGAGATGACCAAGCTCTTTCTTGAATGGTTGATTTCAAGTCTTTCCTTGGATTTGTTCCGGCTCTAAGCGCATCCCATGTAGACCAACGGCATGTTGGATTCTCTAAAACTCTAACATAATAAAAAGCTTTTAAATCGGGATCAAAATCAGGGTCAGACCAAAAAGTTTTTAATTCCTCATCACCAACATCAGCTGAAATAGAGCAATCAGCAATATTGACTCTTGCGCCATTATCTGGACATCTTTGAGTTACTTGATCAACAGCTTGTCCGTCAGAACAAACAACATCATAGACTTTTTCAAACGGTTCAGCGCTTCGATTGTCTATCCATCCTTTTACTATTTGTATTCTTTGTAAATGAGTACCATTTATACCCTTCTTAGCCCAAACAATAAAATTAGGGATACTATTATTCGAGTTGATAATATTACCTCCCATAGGTGTACTTCTTTTATATAGTTCGCTAATTAGATTGGATGAATTAAGATCAATATCATTAAGATTAAATCCTCCAAAAAATCTTAAAAGTATTCTATTTCCTGAGGTCGCATATGTCTCTTTTCTTTTAAATGCAGAAAAGATTGCCTCTCGTGTATTCTCCTCTGCCCAAACAGCTGAAATACCAGATGCTCCCCATTCATCAAAACCTGCTCTCATAAATTTTTCACCGTCATAATCTACATAATTATAAATATCGCGCTGTTCATCTGGAAGATTATTTATAAAATCCATTTGTTCTTTTGATATTGGTATTGATCCTCTGCCTATAGGCGTACCATCTAAAATACCTACTTTTGAGAAATAGTTACTTTCATCAAATGATGAGGCACCAGTATGCGTGTCACTTGAACCAATAAAACCAAAGTTATATGGGTTTCCTCCAAAAAATTGATCTAACATCAAGCCTTTTAATAATGCGTCTCTTACATAACTTCCATCAGGCCTACTATATGTTGGAGGAACGCTTCCTACTCTAGTGCTCATTATTTCAAAATCAGCCCACTCATCATTAGGAGATAGAAGTGGATGTGTTTCTGATGTGCCTTTAACCTGAGTAATTTCTACAATAGGTTCGTTTCGCATTCTTTGATTAATATATTGTGTATCCATTGGAGTACCATTAGCTTTATGAATTTCAAACATTCTTCCATTTGATCCATTACTATTATGAGGTATGGCAATTGAATCAATACCCTTTTCACGCCATTTATCCATTGTATTCCATAAATCCTCTGGATTAAGAGAGTCAATTCTTGAATATGGCCTTATAGGAGCTTTTGATGAACCAAAAATAACATTTCGATGGAGATTGCCCATTCCATCTGTTGAGGCAGTGTACTCATATGCTATAAATGTAGTAAATTTACCAGGTTCGTAATGTCTTTCAGCAGCATCTGCAACATCAAACCAAGCAGATTTATGGGTATCATAATCAAAAACATCAACAGCAAATGAATTATTGTTTGTAAGATATGCTTTAATTATAGAAAAAATACTACCTAATTCAGCAAATGCTCCGCTCCTAATTAGTTCTCTAAAATAATAAAGTCTCTCTGGTGTGCTTTCTATAGTGAGATTTTCTTTTCTATTAACATTATGAAGAACTTTAACATAAGGATGCTGCCCTGCTTTAGAATTAGGGTCTGACCAAGCAGGCATCATTCCCATAAAAAAACCATGATCAGTTACGGCATAAAAATCAAGAGGTTGTCTTAATGTCATATCAAACCCAAGAGGATGTTGGATTGTTCCTCCTTTTGCATATTTATAAGCATCATCTGGTGTATTTGTAGTTCCAAAGATAAAGGCATCAAATGAATGTTTTGTATGGACATGTAAATCTCCAAAATAAACATTTTTATTTTCATTAAAATCTTTTGATTTAATGTATTCCTTCTTTTCTTTTATGCTGAAATCTTTTGTTTCCTGAGATGAGTCTGAGCAACTGACTAAAAATACTGCAATTAAAACTAATAAATATCTCATATCCCCACCCTAAAGATCTAAAGCATTATAATGTATATTTTGACATAATTTTGTCAATATATGGCGGAGAGAGAGGGATTCGAACCCTCGATACGGTTGCCCGCATACTCCCTTAGCAGGGGAGCGCCTTCGACCACTCGGCCACCTCTCCATACAGTTAGATAAAATGCCTATTTTACATATCAATGTAAAGATATTAAAATATATAATTGGAGAGTAAATTATGGAAAAAAAATTATCTGAAGAACAAAAGCAAATTTTATATTCTTGTGGAACGGAAGTACCTGGAACAAGTGAACTACTTCATGAGAAAAGAGAAGGTGTTTATGTAACAGCAGATAAAGAATTACCAGTTTTTAAATCAGAGCATAAATTTGAGTCAGGAACTGGTTGGCCAAGTTTTTATGAAGCCAATCACGAAAACATTATTCTTAAAGAAGATAGATCACACGGGATGATAAGAACTGAAGTGATTTCTAAAGAAGGTGAACATTTAGGGCATGTATTTAATGATGGTCCGCAACCAACTGGATTGAGATACTGCATTAATGGACTTGCTTTAAAATTTATTCCTGACAACGAATAGATATTAATCATAATTTGCTTTTATAATGTATGATGAGGCTATTGGACAAAAAGCCACTGATAAACCACTTATTCCTGCTAATAAAGCAAGCTGTCTAAAAAACAACTCTTCAAAACCGTTAAAAATTAATACATCTAAAGCTCCAATTCCAAAAATAAGAATAGGTAAGAATAAAGGCAGAATAATAATTGGCATTATTAAACCATGAATCTTAAGTGACAAAATTAGACTTGATCCCATACACCCTATAAAACTCAATGCAGGAGTTCCAATGATTAGAGTTATCATCATTGGTATGATGATTTCAGAGTCAAGATTAACAAAAATCCCGATTATAGGAGTAATTATTATCATAGGCAGACAATTTGCTAACCAATGTGAAATAGATTTAATTAATGCAAATCCATAGAATGTAATATTTTCTATTAGATATATATCTAACGTCCCATCATAAAAATCATCATGAAAAATGTCTTCAAACGATAAAAACAATACTAATATTATAGACACCCAAATCAAACCTGGTGCAACATTAGTTAAAATACTATTTTGACCTTGCAATCCTATTGAGACAAGAAAAATAATTGATGAATAAAACATTAAACTGAAAATATAATTTGCTTTATATGAGAAAACTTTTCTTAATTCCCTTAAAAATATTAGTTTATAAATTCTCATTATTGATCGCCCAAATTAATTGATAGATCTGGATTTTTAATTAAATTTTGATGAGAAACTATAACTGTCATTCCATTATTTTGACGATGGTTTTCAATTTTATTTAATAAGAAAATAGAAGACTCTTCATCAAGAAATGAAAATGGTTCATCTAAAAGCCAAATTTTTTTATTTGAACAAAATAACCTTGTAAGTGCTAATTTTTGTTTTTGACCTTGCGATAAATATCGACATTGTGAATGCATTTTTGAGTTCAGACTTAATTTTTTTAAAATTTTATGATCATGTTCATTTTGATAAAAATTAGACCAAAACTCTAAATCCTCCTCAACTGTCAAATTTTGTTTAATACCGATATTATGTCCAAGAAGAAATATTTCTTTTTTGTTAATTAATATTTCACCTGAATCAAA
>JBJLFK010000008.1:0-13571 GCA_045565415.1 Alphaproteobacteria bacterium
GTACTCGGTATCTCAAACATTGTATCTAGCAAGATAGATTCAATTACAGATCTTAAACCACGAGCTCCAGTTGCATAAGACATTGTTTTTTTAGCAATAGAACTAAGAGCATCATCGGAAAATTTTAATTCAACATTTTCCATATCAAAAAGTTTTTTGTATTGTTTGATTAGGGCATTTTTTGGCTCGGTTAAAATTCTTACTAAAGATTCCTCATCTAAATCCTCTAAAGATGCCCAAACAGGCAGTCTTCCAACAAATTCAGGATTAAACCAAATTTAAGTAAATCTTCAGGTTGAAGATCTTTAAGAATCTCTCCAGTTCTTCTAGCGTCTTTGTCTTTAACTTCAGCGCCAAAACCTAGTGACCTTTCTGTTCCTCTGTTACCAATTATTTTCTCTAATCCATCAAACGCTCCGCCGCAAATGAATAAAATATTTGTTGTATCAACCTGTAAAAATTCTTGCTGAGGGTGCTTTCTACCGCCTTGAGGAGGAACTGATGCTACAGTACCTTCCATAATTTTTAGAAGAGCCTGTTGAACCCCCTCACCAGAAACATCTCTGGTTATTGAAGGATTATCAGATTTTCTTGTTATCTTATCCACTTCATCAATATAGACAATTCCTCTTTGAGCTCTCTCAACATTATAATCAGCAGCTTGTAAGAGTTTTAGAATTATATTCTCTACATCTTCGCCAACATAACCTGCCTCAGTTAATGTAGTTGCATCAGCCATTGTAAATGGAACATCAAGTATTCTTGCTAATGTTTGCGCCAACAAAGTTTTACCGCAACCTGTAGGTCCAAGTAGCATTATGTTTGATTTCGCTAACTCTACATCATCTTTAGAATTTTTATCATCAAGCCTTTTATAATGATTATGAACAGCAACAGATAAAACTCTTTTAGCAGTTTGCTGACCAATAACATAATCCTGAAGAACATCAAATATCTCTTGCGGTGCAGGCACTCCTTCTGAAGATTTTTTATCGTTTATTTTATTTTCTTCTTTAATAATATCCATACAGAGCTCAACACATTCATCACATATGAAAACAGTTGGTCCAGCAATTAGTTTTTTTACTTCATGCTGACTTTTCCCACAAAAACTGCAGTAAAGTGTGTTTTTTGAATCTCCGCTGTCGCTAATTTTACTCATAATTATTTTCTAAAGAATTATTTCTCTTCAGTATCCCTATTTTGAACAACTTTATCAATTAAACCGAATTTTTTAGCATCATCTGAAGTCATAAAAGTATCTCTATCTAATGCTGATTCAATGGTTTTTAAATCTTTTCCAGTATGATTAACATAAATCTCATTTAATCTACTTCGTAATGATATTATTTCTTTTGCATGTCTTTCAATATCTGACGCTTGACCTTGAAAACCCCCTGATGGTTGATGAACCATAATTCTTGAATTTGGTAGAGCAAATCTTTTATTTTTTTCGCCGGCAGCTAAAAGCAAACTACCCATAGAAGCTGCTTGGCCTATACAAAGAGTTGATACTTCTGGTTTAATGTATTGCATTGTATCATAGATAGCTAAACCAGATGAAACAACTCCACCAGGTGAATTAATATACATTGAGATTTCTTTTTTTGGATTTTCAGCTTCTAAATACAAAAGTTGCGCAGTGATTACACTGGCCATATAATCTTCAATAGGCCCTGTAACAAAAACTATTCTCTCTTTAAGAAGTCGGGAATAGATGTCATAAGCCCTTTCACCTCTATTTGATTGCTCAACAACCATAGGTATCAAATTGCTTTGCGGTGTAAATTTATTTTCCATAGATATATATATGGGTTAATTCTTCAATTATGCCAAGAAATTATTAAATAATTAATTGATTGATTGGATATTTAGTTAATAAATACAATACTTTATACTATTAATAAATTATTTTTTTTTCTTAACTGTTTTTCTTTTTTTTGTTTTAGCAGTAATTTCTTTTGATCTTTCTTCAGCAGTTTCTGCACCAAATAAATCTTTTCTTGAAACTTTTTTATCTTTTAAAGTTACTTTTTCTAATACAAAATCAACAACTTTATCTTCATATATGGGAGCAGTAAGATTCCTAATTGCATCAGGATTTTTCTTGTAAAAATCTATAATTTGTTGTTCTTGGCCAGGATATTTCTGTACTTCTGTTTGTAGAGCAAGATTATAATCATTATCGTCTAGATCGATATTATTTATTCTTCCAATCTCAGCAATTAATAAACCTATAGAAATTCTTTTTTCTGATACTTCTTTATAATTCTTTTTTAGCTCTTTTTCTTTTACCTCCAAATCATCCAAAGTTTTCTTTTGTTGTTCAAGCTGACTTTCAAGTTGGCTCCACATTTGATTAAACTCTTGATCGACAAGAACCTCTGGTAAATCAAATTTGTGATTTTTTTCCAATTCATTAAAAAGGCTATCTTTTAATTTCATCTTTGCAGCTTGATCAAAATCTTTTTTTATTTGTTCTTCTAGAACACCTTTAAGGTCTTTCAATGAATCTTGACCAAATTTTTTAGCTAGTTCATCATTTATCTTGGAGTCTACTGGATTAAGAATTTCAATTATTTCTACATTAAATTCAGCATTCTTTCCTTCAAGCTCTTTATTTGGATATTCATCAGGAAATTTAACTTTAACAACCTTAGAGGTTTCAGCTTTTTCTCCTACTAGTTGATCTTCAAAAGTATCAATAAAAGTTTTAGAGCCAAGTATTAATTCTGCTTTTTCTGCTGAACCTCCATCAAAATTTACACCATCAATTGAACCTAAATAATCTAATACTATTTTATCGCCATCTTTTGATTTAGATCCTTTTTTTGCGGATTTATAATCTTTGTTTTGTGTAGCTAAATATTCAAGAGCTTCGTCGATATCTTCTTTTTTAGGACTAGCCAAAGGTTTATCTAGCTTTATTTTTTTGAAATCAATAAACTCTATATCAGGCAATGCTTCAAAGCTCATAGAAAAAGTAATATCACTTTGATCATTTATAGATTCTTCCATTTCACCAATTAATTTTATTTCTGGATTAACTGCTGGCCTTAAATCTTTTTTCTCAAGAATCTTTTTAGAGCTTTCAGAAACTTTTTCTTCAATAACCTCAACAATTGTTTCTTTACCATATAATTTTTCAACATGGCTCATTGGAACTTTTCCAGGCCTAAACCCTGCAATTTTTACTTTTTCACTTATATTTTTTAATTTTTTTTTGTTTTAAATCATCTAAATCTGAAAAAGGTATTTCAACCAAAAATTCCTTTTTCAAGCCTTTTAATTTTTTTTCTTCTAAAATTTTCATTACTTTCTCTTTTTTAATGGTGCGGGCGGAGGGAGTCGAACCCCCACGCCGAAGCACAGGTACCTAAAACCTGCGTGTCTACCAATTCCACCACGCCCGCATTTTTACAGTGTAATAACAGCAGATAGAACATTTATCTAGCTTAAAATAAAATAATTAAAGCTTTAGTTCATAAATATGTACGCTCCAATATTTTTTAAACTTATAACCAACATTTTTTAGTGTACCTACTTTAGTAAAATTAAGAGTTTTATGTAAATTTATTGATGATTTATTGGGATAAGTTATTAAGGCATATAGATTTTTAATATTTGTAGACTTTAATCTTGCTATAAGCTCTAACATTAATTTTTTTCCAAATCCTCTACCCTTGTATTCATCGGTTATATATACGCTAGTTTCTAACGATTGATTATAGGCTTCTTTTTCTCGAAACTTTGTTGAACAAACAAACCCAACTAGCTCTTTATTTTCATAACCAACTAAACAAATTGATGTTTCAGAATTTTTAAACTGATTAAACCATTCTTTTTTTTCTGTTATTGTTCTTTTACTTATATCAAAGGTATAAGCTGTATTAGAGATATAATAATTATAAATATCATTAATCCCATTTAAATCTTTCTTTTTTGCTAAACTAATCTTCACTTTAATATATTCTTCTCAATTGCTTTGATATTGCTTTAGATAAAAATTTATTCATATCCTCAGCTATCAAGCCAGGCCCTGCCTGAATGCCAATTTCACTATGAAGCCAAGATGCAGCACCTGCTGCAAAATGACTTTTCATTCCCTGTGCAAGAAAACTTCCACATATACCAGATAATACATCGCCAGAACCTGCAGTTGATAAGAATGGGGAAGATTCTTTCGAAAGAAAAGTTATTTTTTTTGGTGATGAAATAACGGTATCATTACCCTTAAATAAAATTGTCGAATTTGTAATATCTGCAGCCTTATTTGCTTTATCAAGTTTATTCATATTGCCAAGCTTAAACAATCTATTAAATTCTCCTTCATGAGGAGTTAGAATTATATTATTTCTTTTTCTTCTTTTTCTCAGCAAGTCAAACAATTCATCTGGATTCTTTTCAAAAGAAGTTAGGCCATCAGCATCCAAAACAAATGCTATCTCCGCCTTAATTGCTCTTATAACTAACCCTTTGACCATTTGATTGACCCCGCTTCCCGGTCCCAATAATCAAAGTTTTGATCTTTTTTTCTTTTACAAAGTTAAAAAATTCTTCTGTACTGTTTATTTCTTTTAACATTACTGAAGTAAGGTGAGAGGCATTAACTACTAAAGCATTAGTCTCAGATGCAAGAGTTACTGCACCTGCACCTGCTCTTAAAGCTGTAACCGCAGCTAAACGTGATGCGCCTGTAGATGTTAATGGTCCAGATTTAACAAGAATATGGCCCCTTTTATATTTGTGATCAATCATTGATGGCCATTTAAAGTTTTTTACCCATGATTCAGGAGTGTTTAATTTTACTTTAGATAATCTTTTAGCCTTTGAAATTTCTGATTTTTTTTCACCAATTGAAACAACATGAATATTACCTGAATTTATTTTTCCAGGTAGTAAATAATGACCAACCTTAGGTGCAACAAAAGTTATAGTATGATTAGCTTTAATAGAAATTGGCATTAAATCACCTGAGTCAGAGTTAATTCCGCTCGCAATATCAATAGAAACCTTACAAGATTTTGTTTTATTAATTTTTTCTATGATCTTTATGAAGTTATTTGAAAAATTCCTGTTAAGGCCTATACCAAAAATACTATCTATAATCATAGAATATTTATTTAAATCTAAATCATTAAGTTTTTGAGCAGAAATATCTAAATTTTTTAATTTCTCATTTGTGTGCTTATTAATTTTATTTAAAATAGGAAAACTAATATCAACCTTGTATCGGCTTTTAAGAAGATATTTTGCTATCACAAGGCCGTCTCCCCCATTATTTCCAGGGCCGCACAAAATTAAAATTTTCTTATTAAACCCTTTTAAAGAAGGAATAATTTTTTTTTCTATCTTTATAAAAGCTGATTTACCAGCATTTTCTATTAAATCTGAAAATTTAATACCTCTTCTGACACATAACCTATCTAACTCATAAGAAGATTCTGATGTAAATATAGTGTTAAGCATTAATTAACCTTGCTTTCTAGACTCTTTCCTATTTTCACTATTTTTAATTTATCTTTTATTTTACTTATCTCAGTAATAGAACAATTTGAGGGATGAAAATTAACAATCTTATCAGATTTAAGTATTTCTCCTATAACAGTATTAATTACTACAAAGTGTGTAAATATGATTGTGTGTTTTTTTAAGGAATAAATATTGCTCATAATGTTTGCTTTCCATTGAGTAAAATTTACTCGAGAATCTATGGTTTCTTTATCTCTTAATAACTCAGGCCAAGTTAAAGGTAAGATCCTTCGTAACCAATTAACTCTTTTTTCTAAATCAAGAGTTGGAGATGGAAGCTCCCTAAAATTATCATTAATCAATATTTCTAAATATTTTTTTTCAAGGGCCAGAGAAGCAGTTTCTTTACATCTATTTAAAGGACTTGATATAGCATTAGTATTATTTATTGAGCTTTCATCAATAACAGAATCCATAAAGGTCATCAAAGATTGTGCTTGTGATTTTCCTAACTCACTTAAAGGTGGGTCTTGCGAAGTCCACCCTTCAGTAGCTTCTCCATGTCTAACAAGATATATTTTAATCATTTCTATATTGAAAAAATATTAAGACCTTCAGAATTTCTTGAAACAACACAATTTCTATTTAAGCATTCTTCCGTCATCATAATTTCAAGATTTTTTTCATCATTTGAAATAGCTATAAATCTTTTATTGTTTGCATCTAATCGTCCTATCACTATTCCCATTTGTGGGCCATCCCTTCCATTTGCGACTGTGTATGTTTCTATTTTTGCGCTTCCGCTCGGATCTTCATCAACATCCGGTCTATCAAGATCATCAATTGTTTTTTGATAATTTTTCGGGTCTTCTCTTTGCCAATCGCCTTCAAAAGGAATATTTGAATAAAGTCCGATACCATGCTTTGTGGCATACCAACCATTTGATGTGCATAAACCTTTGCTATTATTGTTTTCTCTCAATTTTTCCA
The DNA here is from genome assembly GCA_045565415.1 of Alphaproteobacteria bacterium. Taxonomy (GTDB): domain Bacteria; phylum Pseudomonadota; class Alphaproteobacteria; order MED-G09; family MED-G09; genus AG-430-B22. Next base: position 6,463 of record JBJLFK010000008.1, read on the forward strand.
TCATTGTAGCTATGGAATGTGTAACATAGTTATTTCCTGCGCCTCCAAAAAATGGCAATCCACCAGTAACAGTTAGTGGATTAGATGTATTTTCAGAAATATCCAATGCTTCTCGTCCTAATTCAACCATACTTGGAAAACAAGAATATAAATCAAAAAAGTCTATCTCATCGATATTCCATTTTGCCATAGATAATGCTTTTTCTCCCATAAGCCTTATCGCCTTAGATGAATGAAGCTCAGGTCTCTCAGTTACATTCCAAACCTCATTTATATCTCCACACCCATGAAGGTAAATTCTTTTGGATTTTGGAACAGAATACTCATTTGCTTTTCTTTCACTCATAATTATTATTGAGGCACTTTGATCAACTTCCATTATGGCGTTCATATATTTAGTATAAGGAAAACCAATAAATCTGTTTTTTTCATTTGGCGTTGATATCTCTTCAGCACTACGATAAGTCGGAAACCAAGCATTTGCATTTTGACTCGCAACTTTAGTAAAAGGTTCAAACATTTTTCCTAAGTATTCTAAGTGCGTATCTACAGAATGGTTTTTCTTACCTCTGATAGCATTTTCAAAAAGCGGGTAAACATTAATTGGAAATATTATTCCATGTTTTCTTTCATTTTCAGTTCCACCAGGCTTTTCAAATCCAAGATCTACCCTTTCTCCACCAGGATCGTCACCCCAACCTGTTTTAATACCCAATTTAGATGCTTTTCGCATAGATGAGAAACATTCAGCACCTGAAAGAAGGGCTACCTCAGTTTCACCATTAGTTATCTTTTCGGCTAAAATATTTATTAAATACTGGGGTGTATTTCCTCCAGTTGGACCACAATATGTTTTTGCACCAGAAATTCCTAAAGAATTGGCAAGTGATTGAGGTGGGTTAGAGTATATGCTAAAAGGTGGTCTTTTTCCTCCAGCTGAATCAAATATAAACCTTACTGTTGTTACAGTATCAATTTTATTCTCCAAATTATCTACAGTACTGTCGTTAAATGCCAGTAAAGAAGACTCTTTCATTAGATCAATAAGGTTTTTAGATTCCTTTGGGTTATCAATTCTTTGCGTTATTTGACCACAACCAACTAAAACAGGTGTGTTATCTTTAATAGCCATAAGATCTCCTTTATAATTTTAAGAAATAAGAAAGATCATACCAAACAAACGATTTTTTCCTATTAAATTATTATTAAATAGTTACACATTATTGACTTACACACATTACATATCATGAAATGGGCCCGAGCTAATATTAATTTGGCATAAATTTTGCTTATGTATAGTATAATTTTTTGGAGAAAGACATGAAGAAAATAACAGCAATAATAAAACCTTTTAAGCTTGATGAAGTGAGGGACGCACTGCAAGAAATAGATATTTCTGGCGTAACTGTTACTGAGGCCAAGGGCTTTGGAAGACAAAAAGGTCACACAGAATTATATAGAGGTGCAGAATATAATGTAGATTTCTTACCAAAGATTGTTCTTGATATAGTCGTAGATGACGATAAGTGTGAAAAAGCTTGTGAAGTAATAACAAAATCGGCATATACGGGAAAAATTGGTGATGGAAAAATCTTTATAAGTAATATTGACGAAGCAATAAGAATTAGAACCAGTGAGACTGGTTCTGAAGCAATTTAATTTCAATTTTTTTTTATAACGGAGAACAGCATGAAAAAATATGAATATGTATGGTTGGATGGATACCAACCTGAGCCTTACTTAAGAAGTAAAGTGAAAGTTACTAGCGATAGAACGCCTCCTGAATGGTCATTTGATGGCTCATCAACACAACAAGCTGATACTGAAGGTTCAGATTGTATTCTTATACCAGTTCAAGAATATAAGAATCCATTATTTGGAGATTCTCTAGTAATGTGTGGAGTTCAAACAAGTGCTAGAGAAGCACATTCAACAAATATGAGGCATTCCGCCTCTGAAATTGTTACTGATGAATGGTGGTTTGGTTTTGAACAGGAATATTTTTTTACAAATCCAGATGGATCAATTTTAGGTTGGGAAGAAGGAATTCCTGAAAGAGAACAAGGTGAATATTATTGCGGTGTTGGCGCAGCAAATGTTAAAGGTAGAGATGTATCTGAAGCTCATTTAGAAGCTTGTCTAGAAGCTGGTATTGAGCTTACTGGGACAAATGCTGAAGTTGCCTTAGGTCAATGGGAATATCAGTGCTTGGGTAAAGGTATAAAAGCTGGTGATGATTTATGGATGAGCAGATACCTTCTTCAGAAAGTTGGTGAAGAATTCGATGTTTGTGTGAACTTCCATCCTAAGCCTCAAGCGGGTGACTGGAATGGTTCTGGAATGCATACCAACTTTTCCAATGAACAAATGAGATCGAATGGTACTGAAGAACTTTTTACAGGTTTTTGTGAAAAGCTGGGTGAAGTTCATGATCAAGGTATAGCTTCTTACGGGTCAGATAATGATAAAAGACTTACTGGTTCTCATGAAACACAAAAAATTACTGAATTTTCTTACGGTGTAAGTGATAGAGGTGCAAGTATTCGTATTCCTATTTACACTGTAGAACATAATTGGAATGGATATCTTGAGGATAGAAGGCCTGCATCAAATGCTGATCCTTATAAAATCATTTCACATATTGTTGGCACTTTAACAAGTTAAAGCTGATACATATGCCAAAAAAAGCCCAGCTTACTAGTTGGGCTTTTTCTTTTCCTCGAATCAATCTTTATATAAATGTTTAATTCACAATGAATAAAACAAAAAAATACGATGCTTCTTCTATAGAAGTTCTTGAAGGTCTAGAACCAGTTAGGAGAAGGCCTGGAATGTATATTGGGGGAACAGATAATACTTCAATGCATCATTTATTTTCAGAAGTTATTGATAATGCTATGGATGAAGCAGTTGCAAATTTTGCATCATTTATAGAAGTAAAGGTTGAAAACGATAATACTATAACTGTTTATGATAATGGAAGAGGTATACCTATTGATCCACACCCTAGTTTTCCAAATAAATCTGCTTTAGAGGTAATAATGACAACCCTTCATGCAGGCGGTAAATTTAGCAATAAGGTTTATCAAACATCTGGCGGACTTCATGGTGTTGGCATAAGTGTAGTTAATGCTCTTTCAGAATTTGTAGATGTTGAAATTTATAGAGACAAAAAAATATATAATCAAAGATTCTCAAAGGGGCACCCTACTTCAAAACTAAAAGAATTAAAAAAGAAAACTAATAAAAAAGGAACAAAAATTAGTTTTAAGCCTGATCCTGAAATATTTGGGTTAGATAATTATTTTAATTGCAAAAAATTATATAATTTTAGTAAATCTAAAGCTTATCTTTTTGCTGGCGTTGAGATTAGATGGTTTTGTGAAGATGAAATCGCAAAAAAAGAAAATATACCATTAATTGATGTATTTAAATTTTCAAATGGTCTTATTGATTTAGTAGAAAATGAAGTTGATGAAAAGATATCTTTACTAACTGAAATCTTTTCAGGAAATAAAGAAAAAGACAAAAATAACCTATCATTTGAATGGGCAATTAATTGGTCTCTAGGTAATAATCCATTCCTAAATTCTTACTGTAATACCGTTCCAACCCCTCAAGGAGGGACTCATGAGCTAGGGTTAAAAGGTGGACTCTTAAAGGCAATAAAATCACACGGAGAAAGAACCGGGGATAAAGTTGCGCAAAAAATTAACTCTGATGATTTAAGTAAAAACCTAATAGGCGCAATATCAGTTTTTCTTCCCGATCCTAAATTTCAAGGCCAAACAAAAGATAAACTTTCAAATAAATCAATCCAAAAGGTTATCGAAAATGTCATAAAAGATAGATTTGAAACTCTTTTATCTAACTCTCCTCAACAAACTGAGGCTTTATTAAAATATTTATATTCAATAACTGAAGAGAGATTAAAGAAAAAACAAGATAAAGAAACTTCTAGAAAAAGCGCAATTAGGAAATTAAGACTTCCTGGTAAATTAGCTGATTGCTCTCAAGGAAATAGTGAAGGTACTGAATTATTTATAGTAGAAGGTGATAGCGCCGGTGGATCTGCAAAACAAGCAAGAGATAGAAGATTTCAAGCTATTCTACCACTAAGAGGAAAAGTTCTTAATGTAGCTAATTCAACTAAATCCAAAATAAATGATAATCAGCAAATATCTGATCTTATACAAGCACTAGGTTGCGGGTCTGGAGATCTTTATAATGAAAGTGGCTTAAGATATGAAAAAATAATTATAATGACTGATGCTGATGTGGATGGTGCACATATTGCATCATTATTAATCACTTTCTTTCATGAAGAAATTCCTGAGATAATTGATCAAGGAAAATTATTTTTAGCTGTACCCCCGCTTTACAAGATTTCACAAGGTAAAAAAGTTTTTTATGCAAAGGATGATCAAGATAGAGATGAAACAATTAAACATCATCTCGATGAAACAAAAAAAATTGAAATAAACAGATTTAAGGGTTTAGGTGAAATGATGCCTGCTCAACTTAAAGAAACGACAATGCTACCTGGCAACAGAACATTATTAAGAATAGTGAATCCTGAGGACAGAAAAAAAGTATCTAAAACAGTTGTAAGTAATTTAATGGGCAATAAACCTGAATTAAGGTTTGAATTCATTAGAGAAAAGGCTAATCTATACGACGATATTAGAAGTTAATTTTCTTAAGGAGTTATTCATGAATTTTGATAAGATAAGCTTGGAAGTTTCCGACAATATAGGAATTATGAGATTTAATGATCCCACTGTTAGAAATGCAGTCTCAGCAGAAATGTTGGAAGGTATCTGGGAATGTCTTAATGAAATTGAAAAAAAAGACTCAAAAATAAAATGCCTTTTAATTACCGGTGAAGGAAAAGGTTTCTGCGCTGGTGCAAATTTATCTACTGGCTCAGAAAAATCCAACTCTGGTAGACAAGATGCTGGTCATGCTCTTGAGACAATGTATCATCCAATATTAAGAAGATTAAAAAATATGAATATTCCTATTGTAACTGCGGTCAATGGTGCAGCTGCGGGAATAGGAATGTCTTTTGCATTAATGGGCGATATCGTCATAGCTTCAAAATCTGCTTTTTTTCTTCAAGCTTTTAGGAGGATAGGTCTTGTTCCTGATGGCGGGTCAACATGGCTTCTTCCAAGGTTAATAGGTAATGCAAGGGCCAAAGAGCTATCAATTCTAGGTGAAAGATTGCCAGCTGAAAAAGCCTATGATTGGGGATTGATTAACAGATTAACTGAAGACGATGAACTAATGAATAATTCTATGAAAATTTGTAAAGAATTAGCAAATGGTCCCATGTCCTTAAGACTTATAAGAAAAGCCTTCTGGGAAAGCTCAGACAATACCTATGAGGAACAACTTAATTTAGAAAGAGAGCTTCAATTCGAAGCTGGAAACTCGGAAGACTTTAAAGAGGGAGTTAGAGCTTTTCTTGAGAAAAGAGATGCAGAATTTAAAGGAAATTAGTTTAATTTTTAATAAACTCAACTGGAATTTCAGCTTGCTCTAAAGTTACTGACTCACCACATCCACATTCATCAGTTTGATTAGGGTTATTAAATATAAAACCTGAATTTAATTTTGTTTCTTCATAGTCAAGTTCAGTTCCAAGTAAAAATAGGAGGGCAGAGTTATCAACTATAACATTGATATTGTTAAGCTTTACAATTTCTCCGCAAACATTAAGATCTTCAATATAATCCATGGTATAGGCCATTCCAGCGCAACCACCATTTTCAACACCAATTTTAATGGCCTTTATATCTTTTTCAGATTCATTAATTAAATGCTCTAACCTCTTAACCGCCTCTGGTGTTGCTGACATAATTTTTGTATTAATTTTACTCATAATTAAACCATTAAAACATATTCAATGTTAATCTAGCCTCATCTGACATTAAACTCATATCCCATGGAGGATCGAAAACCATTTCAACAATAACATCGTTTACTCCATCTACCTGTTTAATAGCATCTTCAACCCATTTAGGCATCTCTTCTGCAACTGGACATCCAGGGGCTGTTAAAGTCATCGTCACCTTTATATTGTTATTAATTTCTTCATTAATCCCATAAATAAGCCCTAACTCATAAATATCAACAGGTATTTCAGGATCATAAACTGTTTTTAATGCCTCAATCAACTTATTATGTTCTATTTTTTCTGTCATTTTTAAAACCACACTACTTAAACAAAGATATTGATTTTTCTAACGCTTCAATAAAATTATCAATATCTTGTTGATTTGTATACATTGCTATCGAGGCTCTTGCAGATGCATTAATTCCTAATAAATCCATTAAAGGGCCACAGCAATGTTGTCCTGCTCTTATTGCTACACCATAATTATCAATTATTGTTGAAATATCATGAGGATGCTGACCTTCTACATTAAATGTAACAATAGGGCTATCTATATTTTCTTCACCATAAATAACGATATCTTTAACTGTTTTAATCTGATTATGTAAATAATTAGATATCTTAAGTTCGTGCTCAAACAAGCCTTCTTTTATTTTCTTCTCAAAATAATTTATTGCCATTCCTAAACCTACTGCACCTGTAATATTTGGTGTACCAGCCTCAAATTTATTTGGAGCCTCACTGTATGTAATATTTTCTTTTTGGACATGTTTAATCATATCTCCTCCACCTCTCCATGGGCGCATTCTTTCTAGATATTGACTTTTGGCATAAAGAATACCGATTCCATTTGGTCCATAAAGTTTATGACCGGAAAATAAATAAAAATCACAATCTAATTCTTGAACATCAATTTTTTCATGGACAACGCCTTGACAGCCGTCAATTAAAACTGGAATTCCTTGCGAGTGAGATAAATCGATTATATTTTTAATATTAGGTGAAGCACCAAGAACATTCGACATTTGAGTTACAGCTATAAATTTAGTTTTAGAAGTTATTGCTTTTTCAAATTGATTAATATCAAACTTTCCATTTTGATCACAATCAATCCATTTAATTTGAATCCCTTTTCTCTCTCTTAAAAAATGCCATGGAACAATATTTGCATGATGCTCCATTGTAGTAATAATTATTTCATCACCTT
>JBJLFK010000009.1:0-53454 GCA_045565415.1 Alphaproteobacteria bacterium
CAAAGATAATTATGAAGAAATAATAAATAAATGCAGAAATCATGTCTTTGGTATGGCTTTTGATAGCCCTGTTGGAAGAAATGCAGTTGATACCCCTGAAGATGAAAGAGAAAAAATATTCGAAGAAAATTGGAATGGAAGTTTTAGATGGGTTTTTGAAACTTTTGACGATTTACTAGTTGATCCACAGGCGAATCAAATGGCGGCTGATTTTATAATTAGAAAAATGAAAGAAAAAATAGATGATCCTGAAATTGCAGAAATATTAACTCCTAAAGGTTACCCTTTATTTGCTAAAAGACCTCCTCTTGATCATGGATTTTATGAAGCCTTTAATAGAGACAATGTTCATCTAGTGGATATTAAAGAAAGAGAGCCAATATCTCATTTTACAGAAAATGGTATTAAAACAGATATAAATGAATATGAATTTGATATCATTATTTTAGCTACAGGTTTTCAAGCTTATACAGGTGCACTTGAAGCATTCGATATTATTGGTCAAAGCGGTGAGTCTATAAGAGAAAAATGGGAGACTGAGTCAAAATCTATAATGGGTGTTTGTATTTCTGATTTTCCAAATTTATTTACAATTACAGGGCCTCAAGCTCCTTTTGCGAATCTTCCAACTTCAATTGAACAAAATTGTTTATGGATTTCTGATTGTATTAAAAAAATGGAAAAAGAAGGATACAAACTCTGTAATCCTCTCTTAGAGGCCGAGACAGAATGGTCAGCCCATGTCAAAGAGGTTCACGAACAAACACTTATGAATGTTGGTGACGAAGTAAATTCATGGATGATGGGCGCAAATATAGAAAATAGAAACTCCAGAGTACTAATATATTTTGGTGGAGCTGGGGTATATTATGACCGTTTAAGAGAATCTGTAGATAATGACTTTCCTGAAGTATCTTTTAGTTAAATAATCAAGGTTAACTAACTATCATATTATTTGGATAATTTTGATAAGCCAACATAAGTGCATCTTTAATACCTGATGCACCTTTTACTTTATCGCTGGCTTCTGCCGATGCAGCATTTCCAGCTTTTATTCTATTTTCTATACCTTTGAGTATGCAGTAGAGCTTCATTAAGGAGAACAAGCAATAAATGTTTAGAGTCTCTACATTAACCATTTTGCCATAAGTTTTCTCATAAGAGCTAAGAAATTCTTGAGCGGATGGTATATGATGTGATTTCCATTCTAATCCAATACCATACAAAACACCCTTCGGAATTAACCAATTGATCATTTGAAAACTTAAATCAACTTCAGGTTCTCCAAATGCAGATAGCTCCCAATCCAGAACAGCCAAACATTTTGAATTACTACCTATTACTAAATTGTCTAATTTATAATCCCCATGAATTAGACACAAATTATTATTTTCAGGGGTATTTTTAATTATAAAATCATATATCTTTGAAATATCTTTATCTTGGTAGCCTTCATGAAAAATTTGATTGTACCAAATATTTAAATTTCTTATCATGAAGCCACTATTCTTTTTAAAGGGTATATCTAACTTGTTAATATTATAACTATGAAGTTGGCCAAGAGTATTTGCTAAACTCTCGTAAATTTTTTTTCTTTCTTTAGGCTCATTATCAGGAAGAAAAGGATCTTCGTAGATATCTCCATCAATAAACTCCATGATATAAAAATCTCTACCGATTGTTGATTTATCGTCACAAATTAATATTGGTCTTGGTACGCTAAATGATTGATTGCTAAGGCCTCTTAAAACATTAAATTCACGATCTAACCTATGAGCGCCTCTCACTAGATCGCCCTTAGGTTGAGTTCGTAAAATAAATTTTTCATTTTCATTATCTGTCAATATATAAGTTGGATTTGATTGACCATTACCAACTTTTCTTGGTAAATCATTAGATAAGATAAAATTATTTTCTTTTAAAAAAGATTTTATACTTTGAAATTCATAATTATCTATTGCCATATTAACTAACTTTGAGATTTCTTATATTGATCCTCAATGTTATTGAGAATTAAATTATATAGAGCTTCCAATAAATCTACGATTTCATCTTCTGTCTTTCCATCGCCAACGAAGTGACCACACCATGAAACAGCAGTCTTATTTGATGAAAAATCTTTTAAGTTTACACATGCTACATAATTTGAAACAGGTAAACATGATTTATCAACGATTGAATATGTAAGTGATAAACCCTCTTCAACACCATCAAGTCTTTCAATAACTTCACCTGGATAAGGATCACCTAAATAAACTGATCTTACATCTCCAATAGTGTTAGAAAAATCCTCAGGTAGTTTTACATCAAGAAGACTTTCAGGTAAGAGAGTTTTGATTTCTCCAAATGCTCTAATCCTATTCCAAAAATAATTCTTAGGAACATTAACCACTCTCTCTATTTTTGTTTCTTTAAATATAACCCTACTCAAATTATTAAACTATCCTCCAGACTGCTTATCATTAAATTGTTTTTCCATGTTGTCACAAATAAGATTATAATTAAATTTAAACATATTTACTGTTTCATCTTTATGCTTTTTTTCTGCTTTAAAATGACCATACCAATCAACTTCAGTATAATTTTGACTTGCTTGTTTTATGTTTACAGTAGAAACATAATTCTCGACTGGCAGACATGATTTATCAATAACTGAATAAGACATATACTTTTCTTCAATAAATCCATCTAATCTTTCTATGACTTCACCTTGATAAACTTTCTCAAGATAAACATATCTTACATCACCTGGAGAGTTAGAAAAATTATCTGGAATTTTTACCTCATTGATTGTTTTAGGTAAAAGTGTTTGAATCTTATCAAAGGCTCTTAATCGTTTCCAAAAGTATTCTTTTGGTACTTTTACTATTCTATTAACATGCGATTGTAAAAATAACACTAAATTTACCTTACAAGAGATCTATAGCCACTTCCCCAAAAAACAAGAGGGTAACCATCACTTATTTCTGATTCATTAACATCAGCTATCAAAATTGAGTGGTCACCAGAGTCAATTATCTGGTTTTTTGAGCAAGATAACCAACCTATAGAGTCCTTTATAACTAAACCCTTATCAATAGAAGTAAATTGATCCTGATTTAGTATATGATCATTTTTTTGTGCAAGAGAATTTGCTAAATCTCTTTGTTCTTCAGAAAGAAAATTAATTATGTAATTATCTAAATTTGTTATTTCTTCATACAAATCTGAGTCTTTATCTAAACACCATAAAATCAAAGGTGGGTCTAATGATAATGAAGTATATGAATTTACTGTGATACCAAGATTTAACCCGTTTGAGCCTTTAAAGGTAACTGCTGTTACACCAGTAGCAAACTTACTAAAAATACTTCTGAGGTTTTTATTTGCTTCATTAAGCATAAAATTATCTGATAATAACTGGAAGGTGCGAAAAGCCTTTTACAAAACTTGATCTAATTCTAATTGGTTCACCAACAACTTCAATGTTTTCAAATCTTTTCATTATTTCTTCCCATAAAATTTCTAACTGCATATCTGCTAATCTATTTCCTACGCATCTATGAATTCCAAAACCATATGATAGATGGCTTCTTGGTCTTTCCCTATCAATTATAAAGTTGTCTGGGTTTTCAATTACATCTTCATCTCTGTTTCCTGATACATACCACATTACTACTTTGTCACCTTTTTTAATTAATTTTCCACCCAATTCATAATCTTCAAGAGCAGTTCTCCTCATATAAGCTAGTGGTGTTTGCCATCTAATGATTTCAGGAACCATAGTTTTAATTAAAGAATGATCTTTTCTCAATTTATCATATTGATCAGGATTTTTGTTTAAAACAAAAATACCGCCTGTCATAGAATTTCTTGTTGTATCATTGCCCCCAACAATAAGTAGAATTAAATTACCTAGATACTCCATAGGCTCCATATCTCGTGTGCTAGGGTTATGTGCTAACATAGAAATTAAGTCGGTTTTAGGTTCAGAGTTAACTCTTTCATTCCATAATTTAGTAAAATATTGAAGACATTCAAATAACTCTTCTTTTCTTTGTTCTTCTGTTTCAACTATTCCATCGCCAGGTCTAGCAGTAGAAACATCAGACCATCTAGTTAATTTCATTCTATCTTCAAAAGGAAAATCAAATAAAGTAGCTAACATTCTTGTTGTTAATTCAATAGAAACATCCTCTACCCAATTAAACTCTTTATTTCTTGGAAGGCTATCTAAAACCTCGGCAGTTCTCTCCCTGATAAGGTCTTCCATATTAGTAAGATTACTGGGAGCAACTACAGGATTAACAGCTTTTCTTTGAATATCATGCTTAGGTGGGTCCATTGCAATAAACATAGGAGTAGTGAAATCTTCTTGAGGATCAAATAAAGTTATAGCCCCTTCTGATGAAAAAACCTTATGATTGGTATCTACACTCATTATATCTTTGTATTTAGTTATTGACCAATAGGGTCCAACATCCTCAACACATGACTGAGCACAATAATGAACTGGGTCCTCTTTTCTTAATCTTTCAAATAACGGAAAAATTGCATCTCCATGCATAAAAATATCAGAATTTGCCATATCAATATTTTCTATAGGTATTGAATAAGGATCCACTTCTGGACTCCAAACATCTGGATGAAGAAGCTCTTTAAGCATTATTTATAATCCCCCATACTTTTTGTGCTGTAATTGGCATGTTAAGTTTCTTTGTATCAAAATCACATAAAGCATTAATTATTGCGTTAACATAAGCTGTTGTTGAAGCCACGGTTCCAGCTTCACCACAACCTTTAGCTCCCAATAAATTTGTTGTACATTCTGCCTCTTCATTAAAATCAATATTAAAATCAGGAAAATCATCAGCTCTTGGCATTTGATAGTCCATATATGAACCGTTTAAAAGTTGTCCTGTTTCTTCTTCATATATAGCATGCTCACACATTGCTTGTCCTAAACCCTGAACAATGCCTCCATGAACTTGACCTGCAACTAGAAGAGGATTGATAATTTTTCCAAAATCATCTGTGGCGTGATAATTTATGATTTCTATATTTCCTGTATCTTTATCTACCTCCACTTCACAAATATGACAGCCATTTGGATATGTTGGGTCTTTATGCTCGTATGAGCTAGCGCCATCCAACATTTGAGTATTAGATTGATTTTCTGCAATTTTAGCTACTGAAAATAAATCAATATTTCTATTAGTGCCTTGTACTTGAAATAGAGGACCAGATTCAGTTGAATATTCTATTTCATCAAGAGAAACCTCTAATTCTGCAGCAGCAATTTCAATTCCCTTTTTTAAAACATCATCGGATGCTTCATTAATGGCGCCAGCAGCAAAATATAATGATTTTGATCCACCAGTTCCACCTCCACTTGGTAGATCTTCACTATCACCAAAATGAATAGATACATCTTCAGGATTAACGCCTAATTTCTCAACAACAATCTGTGTCCATGCAGTTTCATGTCCTTGGCCTGTCGCCATTGTACCTGTATAAACATTTACTTTACCATCACTTGAGACAATTATTCTTGAATCTTCAGAGCCCTCTCCTTGAGTTCTTTCAACATAATAAGATACACCGATGCCACGAAGTTTATTTTCATCTAAAGATTTTTTCTGTCTTTTTTCGAAATCTTCAAAAGATGAATTTAATAAAGTCATGTTGGTAGTTTTATCAAAATCACAGCTATCAAAAGGAATAACAGGGTCTTCAGTATTGCCTAAATCGGAGGGTTGAACATAATTCAATTTTCTAATCTCTATTTGCCCGAGAGACATATCACGGGCTGCTTGGTCAACTAATCTCTCAATAACATAACTTGCTTCTGGTCTACCCGCTCCTCTATATGCATCAATAGGAACAGTGTTTGTATATACAACTTTTACATTATTAACCATGACAGGAATATTATATACGCCTACATGCATTCCAGCTGCTGCAAGAGTAGGAATAAAAATGCCATATTGAGATAAATAAGCCCCGACAGAAGCGGTTGTTTCAACTTTTACACCAAGAAATTTTCCTTCTTTATCTACAGCTAAATATGCGTCGGTAACATGATCCCTACCTTGTGCATCACTTAAAAAAGACTCTGATCTTGTTGCAGTCCATTTAACAGATCTTGATAAAAGTTTACTAGCGTGCATTACAGCAATATATTCTGGAAAACACATCATCTTTAAACCAAATCCTCCGCCAACATCTTTAGTAATAACTTGAATGTCTTCTTCTTTAATATTAAGCGTATTAGCAAGTCTTTCTCTCATGGCGTGAGGACCTTGACTTTCAACATACATTTTAAATTTTCCATCGCTTTTATTGAAGACTGATACTGCAGATCTTGGTTCAATAGGATTAACAACAATTCTATTATTAATAAGATGAACATGAGAAACATGATGTGCATTTGATTCAACTTTTTTCCATTCATCATCTGAGCCCATACCCCAATCAACTGCACAATTAGATTCAAATTCATCAAATAGTTTTGGTGATTCATCTTTAAGTGCTTTTGCGGTATCTGAATTACATGGTAACTCTTCATACTCAACTATTACATTATCAGCAGCATCGAGAGCTAAATTAACGGTTTCAGCAAGTATAAAAACAACAGGATCACCTACATGCCGTACTCTATCTGAAGCTAGTATAGGTCTTTTACTTGCGTTCATAGGTGAACCATCTTTATTTTGAAGAAAATCAATAACAGACATGTGTGTTATGCCGGCTTCAGCGAAAGTATCATTTGTAAAAATATCAATTACACCTGGCATATTGCGAGCGCTCTCAATATCAATATTTAAAATTCTTGCATGAGAATAAGGTGATCTAACAAATACACCATGGCACATATCTTTAAATTTGATATCATCCGTATAATTGCCCTCTCCAGTAATTAAACGGGTATCTTCAATCCTGGTAACAGGTTGTCCTACAGCAAATTTCATTATTTCTCCTATTTAATTCTTGTAACTGGGGTCAATTTTATCCAATTTTCTTAAAAGGCCCGGCCATGCAAGCTGGCCTATGCCATCATCGGATGCCATTTGACCTTGTTCGGTAACTAGCTCAACAACATCTGTCGGAACCTGATTAAGCTTCAAACCACCTGTTAAAGCCTTTATTTGCATTGAGCATGCCCTTTCAAGGAAAAATAAACGAAGCCATGCGTCTCCACAAGTAGCGCCAGTTGTCAATAAACCGTGATTTTTTAAAATTAAACAATGCTTATCCCCGAGATCATGAATTAATCTATCTCTTTCATCAAGATTAAGAGCAATTCCTTCATAGTCATGATATGCACAATCATTTCTAATAACCATAGCATGCTGACTTATTGGCATTAGACCATCTTCTTGCGCTGCTACAGCCACTCCATCATTTGAATGTGTATGAATTACAGCGTGATTATTTAAACCTGAAGAATGAACTGCTGAATGTATTGTGAAGCCAGCAGCATTAACATTATAATTCGTCTCAGAAACTTTATTTCCTTCAAGGTCAATTTTGACCAAATCAGAAGCACAAATTTCGTCGAATAATAAACCATATGGATTAAGTAAGAAGTGCTCAGGTTCTGAAGGAACACGAACAGAGATATGAGTAAAAACAAGGTCATCCCAACCATATAAAGCAACTAACCTATATAAAGCTGCAAGCTCTACCCTTGCATTCCATTCCTCTTCACTTACCGTTTCTCTAATTTTTTTATTCATCACCTAATATTACAATCTTTGTAAGTATAAAACCAGCATTATTAGAATTAGACACTGATAGTTTTATTTAGAGCCAAATTCCAATTTTCTATTATTTCTTCTCTTATTTTTTTTTCTATTTTTGGCGTAAATTCAGTATTTTTATGCTTTTTAATATTAAATTCTCTTAAATTTTTAATTTCTTTTGACCCTAGAGCTGATAATGAGGCTGCGCCAAGTGCAGTAGCTTCTTGCTCATTTGATTTACTTATTTTTATATTACAAATATCCGAAAGATTCTGAATAAACCAGTCATTTTCAATTAAACCTCCATCAACTTTAATACTGCTAATTGGATTCTCAAATAAGTTACTAGTATCCTCGTTTATAGCCTTTATAAGGTCGTGTGTTTGTAAAGAAATAGATTGAACGGATGAAGTTATTATATCGTTTCTGTTTGAATCTCGTGTTAAACCTGAAATAGATGCTCGACTATTTGGTTTCCAATGTGGTGCGCCTAAACCAGTGAAAGCAGGAACCATTACAATTTCAGTATTGATAGAATTATTATTAAGTATATCATGTAATTCACTATAATTATCAAATACTTGTAAATTATTCTTTAACCAATCTATTATAGCACCAGCCATGAAAATTGAACCCTCTAAAGCATAAGTTATTTCACCGTTAATTTTATAAGCTACAGTAGATAAAAGGCCATTTTTTGAATATGCAATATTTTTACCAGTATTTAATAATATAAAACATCCTGTTCCGTAAGTTGACTTAATATCTCCAAAATTAAAGCATTTTTGTCCAATTGCAGCAGATTGCTGGTCTCCTATAACACCATAAATTGGCAATTCCTTTATAAGTGCCTCTGATTGTCCATAAAAAGCATCAGATTCCAACACCTCTGGAAGGATCGATTTTTTTACTTGAAAAAGATTTAATAAATCATCATCCCATTTTAAATCCTTAATATTAAAAAGGTTTGTTCTTGCTGCATTAGTAATATCAGTGGCAAAAACTTTACCTTTTGTAAGATGCCAAATGATCCATGAATCTATAGTTCCTGCACACACTTTATCTTCATTTATGGCTTCCTTAACGCCATCAATATTGTTTATAATCCAGGATATTTTTGTTGATGAAAAATATGGGTCTAATAATAACCCTGTTTTATTAATAATTAATTCTTCATGACCCTCTTCTTTTAAATCCCTACAAAAGCTCTCTGTTCTTCTATCTTGCCATACAATTGCATTGTATAAAGACTTACCAGTTAATTTGTCCCATAAAACTATCGTTTCTCTTTGATTAGTGATACCTATTGAACAAATATTTTTATCAGAATTATTCTCTATCACCTCGTTACAACAACTTATTACAGTTTTGATAATCTCTTCAGGGTTGTGCTCAACCCAACCATTATTAGGAAAAATTTGTTCAAAAGATTTTTGACTGGAATCGACCTTGTTACCGCTTAAATCAAAAAGCATTACTTTTGTGGATGTGGTGCCTTGATCAATTATTAAAAACATTTTTTATTTATGAGAAACAGGAAGTTTTTTTCTACCCCAAAAAAGAAAGGGGCCCACTCTCTCGCCTTCATTAATTAGTTTTAGATTAGGAAATCTCTTTTTTAATGCATTAAGTGTAACCTTTGTCTCTAGTCGCGCAAGTTCTCTTCCCAAACAAATATGAACACCTACACTAAAAGAAATTACCTTACTTCCATCTCGAGTTAAATCAAATGTGTTTGGATTTTTAAAAATCACAGGATCTCTATTTGCCGCACCATAATGCATCATTACTTTCGAATTTTTTGGAATGATATTTCCTTCAATATTCACTTCTTTAGATGTAGTTTTAAATAACCCTAATAGAGGAGGATCATAACGAAGGCTTTCGTTTATAGCATTATTTACATCAATTTTGTCATTTACAAAATCTTCCCACAAATTATCTATAGTCATTAATCTCCAAACTAAATTAGAAATTAAAGAGGTTGTTGTCTCATTTCCTGCAACAAATATTTGTACAGTTAAATTAACAGCCTCATCATCTGATAAGTAACTTGAATCAATTTTTGAATGAGCAATCCTTGATAAAAGAGTGTTATCTTCGTCTTGTTTTCTTTTTTTAAGTATGAGGTCTAATAGGTAGTCTCTCATTTGACTTAATTCTTTTTCAAATTTTTGAGGTTCCTCACTACACATTTGTTCTACAGTAGCATCTGCCCAACGCTTAAATTTATGAATATCATCAATAGGAATACCTAATATTTCACATATAATTATTACTGGTAGAGGGAATGATAAATTATCATGGATATCCCAGGTATCTTTTTCTATTACGTCATCAAGAAGTTCTTCTGCAATCTCTTCTAATCTTTCTTCTAATTTTGCAATTGACCCCATTAAAAAATTTGGCTGTACAATTCTTCTAATCAATGTGTGATGCTCACCGTCAGAGAGAACGCCGTTAGAAGAATCAATAAAATTAGGTCCATTCCCATGTCCCTCAATAAAGATATCAGGCTCTCTTAAAGCATAACTAATATCCTCATATCTAGATAGTATATAAAATGGAGGATCATATAAATCATAATGGTATATTCTATCTCCATTTAACAATTTTGAAGCTGATAAAGATGGATCATACATCTCATCCTGACTCATTAAATTAACCTTACTATTGTCTGAATTCATTTATTCACCTTAATAGACAAAACCTTTGATAAAACTTTAGTAATTTAGGTATGAATTATCAAGAGGAAGTGATATTTAAAAAAATATGTCAGATAAAAAAATACATTTTGTTTCAAGTGATAATGAAGCTGCAAAAGAAGCAAAAGATAATCTAGTAAAAAAATATAAGGATTATCCTGCTTCTGAAGCTGATGTAATTGTTACACTTGGAGGCGACGGACTTATGTTGCAAACCCTTCATAATAATATTGATGAAGCTAAACCTATTTTTGGTATTAATAAGGGATCTGTTGGCTTCTTAATGAATGATTATAACGATGATGACCTCTTAGAAAGAATTGATTCCGCAACCTTAACAAAGGTATACCCTCTTCAAATGACAGTAAAAACTGAGAAGGAAGAAATATCAGCAAAAGCTATTAATGAAGTTTCACTTTTGAGGCAAACTTATCAGGCAGCAAAGATAAAGATTAAGATAGATGATAAAATTCGTTTAGAAGAATTAATATGTGATGGTATTTTACTTGCAACACCTGCAGGAAGCACAGCTTATAATTTATCTGCTCATGGACCAATACTGCCAATTAATTCAAATTTATTAGCATTAACTCCAATATCAGCATTTAGACCAAGAAGATGGAAAGGAGCATTACTACCCCATGATTCAATAGTTGAAATTGAGATATTGGAAAAAACTAAGAGACCTGTAAGCGCTGTTGCTGATAATCTTGAAATTAGAGATATAGAAAGCGTTAAAATAACAGAGGACAGAAAAACAGAATTATTTATGCTTTTTGATCCTGAAACAAATCTAGAAGAAAAGATTTTAGAAGAACAATTTACATACTCTTAATTTATTTTAAATTTTCTATAGGTTCTTTAATTAGACCATACCCTGCCTTTTCAGGGATCGTTAAAAATACTCCGTCTTCATTCTTTTCTATCTTGGGCTCAACAGTAACAACTGTTTCTTTTTTAATCTCATCAAGAGCTTCTTTAACGGTTCTAAATTTTGACAATTTTTCTAAATTCATTCTTGTCGGAAAAATGATTGTTCGTTTTTCAGTTAAACAATCCTCTAATGCCTGTTTTGGAGAAATCCAAATAGAATCAACTGACTCTTTTCCATCGTGCTTACCTATATGGTCTTTAGGGGATTCTGCTAGATAAAAATATGTATCAAACCTCTTTGGCATCATTTTAGGTGTTATCCAATGCGCAAATGGAATTAAATTATCTAAATTAAATTTAATATTTTCTTTAACAGCAAAATCAAACATTGATCCTTTTTTGTTATTGAATTCTTCTCGCCAATTAGCTAATTTCTCAAGTCTTTCACTTGATATAATTTCTTTCTCATTTTGTTCATTTGCAAATAATACATCTGCTTCTTCATAACACTCTCTTATACCTGCAATTTTATAACTAAGCTCTTTGTCACTAATTTCTGTTTCAGTGACGATATGTCTTCTTATTTCTGGATTAAGATCACTTTCATCAACTTTTCCACCTGGAAAGACTAAAGCTCCTGATGCAAAATCTATTTGGTGATGCCTTACCACCATAAATACTTCTATATCATCAAGGCCATCTCTAATAACTAAGACAGTAGATGCGGGTATTAATTTATTAGAAGAATTTTCCATAATATAATGCTATAGCATAGTTCAAAATATTAAATCATTTATTTTTGTTAAGATGAGGAAAGATGATGTTAGAAGGATTAAAAGTTATTGAAATGTCAACATATGTCGCCGCTCCAGGAGCAGGAGGTATGCTTCGAGACTGGGGGGCAGAGGTTATTAAAGTTGAACCATTATCAGGTTGCCCTATGAGATCATTTTTTGAAGGAACAAAATCAAAATTAGAAATCGTAGGAAATCCTATTTTTAGTCTTGATAATAGAGGTAAAAAAGGGATGACAATTAATACTAGCAATGAAAAAGGTGCTGATATTGTTAGGAAATTAATTAAAGATGCAGATATTTTTTTAACAAATGTTAGACCTACATCATTAGAAAACTCAAATCTTGATCATGAGACACTTCTTGGAATTAATCCTAAGCTAATATATTGCTCTTTATCAGGTTACGGTCTTGATGGAGAAGAGAGAGATCGGCCTGGATTTGATATTGCAGCATTTTGGTCAAGATCTGGAATGGCACACTTAACTCAGAGAAAAGGAGAAGAACCTTTACCTATTAGAGTTGCAGTTGGAGATCATATCACCTCAATATCTACAGTTAGTGGAATATTAGCTGCAGTTTATGAAAGACAAAAAACTGGCAAAGGTAAGGTTGTTGAAAGCTCACTCTTAAGAACAGGAATTTATTCTATAGGCTCTGATATGGCCCTTCAATTAAGGTTTGGGAGAGTTCCGTCAACAAAAAAGCGAGATGAACAAATAAATCCAATAGCGAATTTTTTTAAAACAAAAGATGATAGATGGATATGTCTAAGCCCAAGAGCTGGAGGTGATTGGGATTTACCTCAAGTAGCAAGAGCTATTGGAAGAGAAGAATGGCTAGAGGATGAAAGGTTTAACAATCATCATGGTAGAAGAACTAATTCCACAGAATTTGTAAAAGCTATGGATGAAGCTTTTAGCCAATTAACGCTTGAAGAATGGGGTGAAAGATTAGACAAAGAAGATCTAATTTGGGCACCCGTCCAAAATTTAAGTGAAGTTGCAAATGATAAGCAAGCGATTGAAGCAGGATCATTTGTTGAAATTGAAGACCCAGAATGTGAAGAAAAATATCTTTCTTTAGCTTCTCCTGTTAAATTTCATGATAGTGATGTAGGGCCAAAAGGACCTGCGCCTCGACTTGGTGAGCATAATAAAGAGATATTAAGTGAAATGGGTTATTCAATAGAAGAAATCAATAAATTCGAAGAAAATGGAATAATTGGAAAAAGTTAATCTTAACTATCTGGCGAAGCAGTTTCTTTAAGGATCATATCTACGCTATCTTTGATGCTAAGTATTTCCTGCTTATCTGAGCCAAGTTTTCTGATTGCAACTGTTTCATCATCCATCTCATTAACCCCAACAACAAAAATATATGGTATTTTATTTACCGAATGTTCTCGAACTTTATAATTAATTTTTTCATTTCTAGAATCCAAAATAACCCTTATTCCTTTTTCTATAAATTTTTTTTCTATCTCATAAGCATATTTATCCACTTTAGAGGTTATAGTAGCAATTACCAGTTGGATTGGTGCTAACCAAAGAGGGAATTTTCCTTCATAATGCTCAATTAAAATACCTGTAAATCTCTCTAAACTTCCTAAAATCGCTCGATGGAGCATAACTGGGGTATGTTTTTCGTTATCTTCGCCCACATAACTTGCTCCCAACCTTCCTGGCATATTAAAATCAACCTGCAATGTTCCGCATTGCCATTTTCTTCCGATAGCATCATGAAGATAAAAATCTAATTTCGGTCCATAAAAAGCACCATCTCCACTATTTATATCAAAAGGTATACCTGTTGCTTTAGATGCGTTCAAAAGTGCATTTTCAGCTTTATCCCAAATATCATCTGCACCTACTCTTTGGTCTGGTCTGTCAGCATACATTATTGAAACCTCTTCAAAACCCAACTCACTGTATACATCTTGAAGTAGTTTACAAAAATTTATAGTTTCACTCTCTATTTGATCTTCAGTACAAAATATATGAGCATCATCTTGAACAAAATTCCTAACCCTCATTAAACCGTGAAGCGCTCCAGATGGCTCATTACGATGGCAAGAGCCAAATTCTGCCATTCTCAATGGGAGATCTTTATAGCTCTTTATGCCTTGATTATATATTTGAACATGTCCAGGACAGTTCATAGGCTTAATCATCAATTCTCTATCATCTATAACTGTTTTATACATATTATCTTTATATTTATCCCAATGACCTGACTCAACCCACAAATCTTTATCTAAAATTTGAGGTGTTTTAATTTCTTTATATCCTTCTTTTGAAATTTTTCTTCGAATATAATCTTCTAACTCTTTATAAATAGACCAACCGTTTGCATGCCAAAAAACCATACCAGGAGCAATATCTTGAAAGTGAAAAAGATCCATTTCTTTTCCAAGCTTTCTGTGATCTCTTTTCTCTGCTTCCTCAAGAAGAACAAGATGTTTTTTTAGTTCTTTTTCAGATGTCCATGCAGTTCCATATACTCTTTGAAGCATCTTATTGTCAGAACTACCTCTCCAATATGCTCCGGCAATTTTCGTTAACTTAAAAGCTTTTAAGTGCCTAACTGATGTAACATGAGGACCTCTACACATATCAATATATTCATTATGGTGATATAGAGCTATAACTTCACCATCAGGAATTTCATTAATTATTTCAATTTTATAAGGCTCATTCCTTTTTTTAAATGTATCAAGTGCTTTTTTTCTTGTTACAACCTCTCTAACAACATCATAATTTGTTTGAGCTAATTCTTTCATTCTTAATTCAACTTTTTCTAAATCACTTTCACTTAATGATTCTTCAAGATCAATATCGTAATAGAAACCATTTTCAATTGTTGGCCCTATAGCCATTTTTGCTTCAGGATATAATTGCTTTAAAGCATGGCCAAATAAATGAGCACATGAATGTCTAATTATCTCTATTCCATCTTCATCACTATTAGTGATTAAAACTGCGTCAGAATCTGATTCAATAAGTTCAGAAGCATCTACAATTTTTCCATTAAGTAAACCAGCAACAGTTGCTTTAGCTAAGCCTGAACCAATTGAAGATGCAAGTTCATCAAAATTAATTGGCTTATCAAAATTTTTTACTGATCCATCTGGTAATTTTATTTTTGGCATAACTAGTTATTTATCTTTTTTTTAACAGGAACTGGATCATATCCATATCCACCCCAGGGATTACATTTTATAATACGAATGAAGGATAATTTAAAACCATGAAAAAATCCATGATTTGAAAAAGCTTCCATTGCATAAGAAGAGCAAGAAGGTTCAAACCTACATGACTTTCCTAAAAAAGGTGATATCAAATATTTATATCCCTTTATTAATGTTATACATATTTTACTTGCTATGCTCATAACTACAAAAATAATAAGTTATTTATATGCTATAAATTATTTCATTTTTTTATCCACAGAAAAATAGAGTTATCCACAAGAAAATGATTCACCTGAATTGACCTGCTTAATTATCTATGTAAAATAAATCTTGACGGTCGTAATGACCAATGGCCGTTGGGCGGGTGACATGCCGCTGTGAGGGTCGGATGGTCTCCGATCCATGGTGAAAGTAGAGGTAGCAATATCTTGAGGATAGCCAACCAGAAGCCGGAAAGCTGGTCTGTAAAAGGAAGGAGCGCTGGATTAGGGTAGCGAGATGTCAGTCTTAATCGGGGGCGATTAAGTCACACTAAAAGGGAGCTCGATGTGGGTTCCCTTTTTTTATTTCAGTTCATTTATGCAATTTTCAACAGCATCAAAAACCAACAAAACAGAAGCATGCCTTCCTTTAAAGTCTTTAACTGGTTCAAAATATTTTAAATCATCCCATTTTCCAGATGGAGGTGCTCCATCTTCCTTTAGCATATTGTACATTTCTTTTTTTATTTCTAAGAGCTCTTCTGAGCTTGATCCTATTATGTTTCTTGCCATAACTGAAGATGCCGCCTTACCAAGAGAACATGCTTTAATTTCATGAGTGAAATCATTTATAATATTATCTTCCATATTTAAATAAACGGTAATTTTAGAACCACATAATTTACTAACTACCGTAGAACAGGAGTCTGGTTTATCAAGCTTACCTAATCTAGGGATATCTGATGATAACCTTAAAATATTTGTATTATATAAATCCTTAATCACTTTTTTTCTTCCAAGTGGTAATATCGTTCTTATCTTCAAGTACTACACCCATATCTAAAAGTTTATTTCTTATTTTATCCGCAACTGAAAAATCTTTAGATTGCCTTGCTTGATTTCTTTCTTTAATTAGCTCATCAATTTTTTTTGTATCAACACTATTGTTCTCTTTTAATAACCAATTACTTGGTTTTGAAAATAAAAGCCCCATAAAGTTAGCAGATTTAATAAATGAGCTTCTTAACTCGTTATTTTCAGGATCTTTTTTTAGATCTTTAAATATTGAATGCAGAACTGATATTGCTTTTGGTGTATTAATATCATCAGATAAAGAATTAAGAATTTCTTCATTAATATTGGCATCGATAATATCAACATCCTCATATTGCTCTAAAAAAGAATAAAAAGTATCTAATGTTTTTTTTGATTGATAAACTAATTCATCTGACCACTTTAAAGGTTGTCTATAATGAGAGCTTATTAAGGATAACCTTATTACTTCTCCGGGTATGTCATTAAGTAAATCCTTTATTAAAAGAATATTTCCGAGAGATTTAGACATTTTAGATTCTGCCATTTGAACCATTCCATTGTGTAACCAAAAATTTGCTAATTGCTTACCGTTATTTCTACAAAATGACTGCGCACACTCATTTTCATGATGAGGAAATCTTAAATCTTCACCACCACCATGAATATCTATCGTTTCCCCAAATATCTCTAGAATCATAGTTGAACACTCTAAGTGCCATCCTGGCCGCCCTCTTCCCCAAGGGCTGTTCCAGCCAATCTCATTTTCATTAGAAGGTTTCCACAAAACAAAATCTAAAGGATTTTTTTTATAATCTTGAACTTCAACTCTTGAACCTGCAATCATATCTTTCGGGTCTCTACTAGATAAATCTCCATATGCTTTATAAGAATCAATATCAAATAAAACATGGTCCTCAGAGACATATGCATTATCTTTTTTAATTAAGTCCTCAATAAATAAAATCATACCAGAAATAAATTGTGTCGCATAAGGCTCATTATCAGGCTCTTCAACATTTAAAATTTTCATATCTGAATGATATTGCTTTGTAGATTTCTTGGTAATTTCTGATATTTCAACATTTTGCTCTATAGCAGCATTTATTATTTTATCATCAACATCAGTTATATTTCTTGCGTATGTTATATTTTTGTATTTATTTCGTAGTAATTTTGCCAATAAATCAAAGACTACTGCTGGCCTAGCATTGCCAATATGATGTGACCCATAAACTGTAGGACCGCAAACATACATAGTTACATTTTCATCATTAATAGGATGAAATATCTCTTTTTTCTTACTTTTTGAGTTATATAATCGAATTTCCATAGCAAAAATCAATAAATTACTTGTATTTTCTTATATTAATATCATATACATTGCTATATTAGAAAATTAATCAAAGTAAAAGAAACAATTTTGTCTTTTATGTCAGGAGATAACTATGGATATGAAAGTTGATAAAAATCAAATCGATTTAAATCAAGATAAACCAACAAGGGAAGAAGCTATGAATGCAGTTAAAACCCTTATATCCTGGGCTGGTGATAATCCACATCGTGAAGGCTTAATAGACACACCAAAAAGAGTTGTGAAAGCTTATGAAGAATTTTTTGCAGGTTATAATCAAGATCCCTTATCAACTCTAAG
This sequence comes from Alphaproteobacteria bacterium, assembly GCA_045565415.1. Taxonomy (GTDB): domain Bacteria; phylum Pseudomonadota; class Alphaproteobacteria; order MED-G09; family MED-G09; genus AG-430-B22. The sequence continues at coordinate 17,957 of JBJLFK010000009.1, forward strand.
TAAAACATTTGAGGATGTTCAGGGTTATGACGATATTGTCTTTTTAAGAGATATTAATATTGAAACTCACTGTGAGCACCATATGGTGCCGATACTGGGTGTTGCACATGTAGCCTATTTACCAAAAGATAAGGTGGTTGGCATCTCAAAACTAGCAAGAGTAATTGATATTTTTGCAAAGAGGCTTCAAACTCAAGAGACCATGACAATGCAAATTCTTGAAACTATTGATCAAGCACTTAGCCCTCTTGGAACAGCTATAATGATTGATGCAAAGCATCAATGTATGACAACAAGAGGTATTAGCAAGCCTAATGTGTCAACCGTTACGACTAAGTTTTCAGGTTTATTTACTGAGGATACAGAGCTAAGGCAAAGATTTATGAGTCTAACGCAAGCAAAAGGTTAATTTTGTCACAAAATTACGAAAATAATTTCAAGCAAAGATTATCTATCGAAGAAGTTGAAGAAGGCCTTTCTTTGAGTCCTAAGTTTGACGAAAATGGTTTAATACCATGTATAACAACAGATAATAATACTGGTGAATTATTGATGGTTGGCTATATGAACCCTGAAGCATTAACTAAAACAATTGAAAGTGGTGAAGCTTATTATTATAGCCGATCACAGAAAAAAATTTGGCATAAAGGATCTGTTTCTGGTTTAACGCAAAAAATTATAGAAATGAGAATTGATGATGATCAAGATTCTATTTGGATATCAGTTGATGTATCTGGATCAGGCGCTAGTTGTCATGTTGGATACAAATCATGTTTCTATAGATCAATCCCTTTAAAGTCTAAGGTTGATGAAAACATAGAGCTTATAATGAATGATGAAGAAAAGCTTTTTGATCCTGATGAAGTATACAAAGGTCTTCCAAACCCAACAAAATTATAGTTAATCTGGAAATTTTTCGAAAGGAAATGGTTTTTGATCATTATTTCCTGTTGAAAACAAAAGACATTCCTTTAAATATAAAGATAATCTTCGAGAAAACTGATTTAATTCAGAAAGTTGACCAGAATCAACTACCCTAACAATAAAAGACAAAATAGATAAAACTACAATTACCCAAAAAGACATCCAAGCTAAAATAAGAAAAGCAACACAAAATATAAATTCTTTGAAATATTTAAAAACTTTTAAAGCAATTTGATCATCTGCAGATTTTACTTCTGATGGCTGATTAGTTATTTCATCATCAGATTGATTATTCAGAGAGTTATCTGAATTCTCAAATTCCTCATTAATATCTTTATTATCTTCGCTCATAAATACATATCTTTCATAATAAATTTTCTATATCAACAAAAAAATTAAGAATTCTTCGTTAATTTATTTAATTTATAGTCAACAAGCTCAATCCTATCATTACCAAAGTACATATCAGTATCATCAATAAAAATCGTAGGTGATCCAAAACCACCTCTTTCGATAAGGTTTTCAGTATTATTTCTAAGTTTATTTTTTATAATTTCTTTTTGTATTGAATGAAAGGTTTTTGAAGGATCCATACCACAATTTATTAATATTTTTTCTAAAATATCTTTACTTCCAACATCAAGATCATCTTCCCAATAGGATTTAAAGCAAAGACTTGCAAATTCTACCAATTTATTTTCTTCTTCCGCAACAATAGCTATTCGCATCATTTTAACGGCATTTACAGGAAATATTGATGGCCACTTTATCTTAATTTTCGATAATTCAGCCCAATCTTGCATATCTTTCCTAGAATACTTAAATTTTCTTGGATTTGGATTTTCTCTCTGAATATATATATCTTTATTGACCTCATTGAAAACACCTCCAACTAATATTGGTTTCCAAAGCGGCTTAACATTGTATTTTTCTATAATTGAATGAATTCTTGAAAAAGCTAAATAAGTCCATGGAGAGGAACAATCAAAAAAAAACTCAAATTTAACCATTCAAGTTATTTTCCTTTCCAATCAGGTTTTCTTTTTTGAGAAAAGGCAAGCGGACCTTCTACAAAATCTTCGCTATTAAATAATGACTTAACTGAATCATATTTTTGATTCATAGCTTCTTCAATTGATGAAAAATTTAAGCCGTCTAAAGCAACATTTTTAGTTGTTCTAATCGAAACTGGTGAGCATTCCATAATCATATCAGCCCACTCACTAGCCCTTATTAATAATTCTTCTTGAGATACAACCTCATTAACAAAACCAAGATCTTTGCCTTCTGAAGCTTTTACTGTTCTACCTGTTAACATCATTCCCATTGCCCTTTTTAAACCTATCTGTCTTGGAAGTCGGTGCATACCACCTGCAAGAGCAGCTAATCCAACTTTTGGTTCAGGAAGGGCAAATGTTGCATTATCAGAGGCAATAATCAGATCACATGCTAATGCAATTTCAAATCCTCCTCCCATAGCAACTCCATTAACTGCTGCAATTATTGGTTTGTTAAGGTCATATCTTGATGTAAGACCAGCAAATCCAGATGGGATAATCTCCATTTTACCGCCTTCAGCTTGATATTTTAAATCATTACCTGCTGAAAAAGCCCGATCACCCGATCCAGTTACAATTGCAACCCAAGCTTCATCATCTTTTTGAAAATTATTAAAAATTTCATCTAGCTCTTTATGCGCAGGTGAATGCAAAGCATTCATTCTTTCTGGTCTATTAAGGGTTATAATCCATAAATGTTCTTTTTTTTCTATAATAGCAAATTCGTAAGTCATAATTTCTCCTGTCACAACAATTCTAAATTTTCTTTATAATTTTTCCAGTTCTCACAATAATGATCTGCTGAAGCAATTAAAAAATCTTCCATATCTTTATCAATCTTTCTTATAACTTTACCTGGCACCCCAACAACCATTGAATTATCTGGAATTTCTTTTTTTTCAGGAATAAGTGTTTTAGAGCCAATAAGACAATTTTTTCCAATTTTGGCTCCATTTAAAATGACTGTTCCAATGCCAATAAGTGAATTATCTCCAATACTACAACCATGAAGCATAACTTGATGACCAATTGTTACATTCTTCCCTATTTTTAAAGGAAAACCATAATCAGTATGTAAAACACTCCCATCTTGAACATTGCTATTTTCCCCGATAAGGATTTCCTCACAATCACCTCTTAAAGTAGCTGAGAACCAAACACTTGAATTTACTTCCATTTTTACATCGCCAATAATGTTAGCATCAGGAGCAATCCAATATTTTTCATTGTCAGGTAATTTAGGCTCTTTATCGTTAAGTTTAAAAATAGGCATCAGTATATTATAAATCAAAATCTAAAATTGACATCGAAAATGTAGATGAAGCATCATTATCTCTAAAAACAACACCTATAAATTCTTCTTCATCATTTTCATTTAGTATTAATACTTCCTTAGAATCCTCAATTGATCCCCTATCAGATATAATTATTTTCTTTTTTTTTGATAAGGATTGAATATTTATTTCTAAATTTTCTTTATCAGTAATTGAGTGATCTATTGGAATAGTTAATGAATAAGAAATATCCTCTTCATCAGGGTCGTCGTCTTTTTGTAAGCTTCCAATAGCTTCTGAAGAAATAAAAAGAGATGCGGTTGGAGGTTCGTCTTGATCTTTTCTTACGGATATATCTTCATTATCAAATATATCTCTTAAATAGTTTTGTATTATTAGAATTTCATCATTATTCATAATTAAACCTTTAGTTATTTATAACCTTTGCTGGAACACCAACAGCAGTAGAATCTTTTGGAATATCATTTAATACTACTGATCCTGCTCCGATTTTTGTATTGTCACCGATTTTTATATTTCCAACTATAGTTGAATTTGCTGATAGTAAAACATTCTTTCCTACTTGAGGATGTCTTTGTCCTTTTTCAGCGCCAATTCCACCTAAAGTTACGCCATGGAATATAGAACAAAAATCTCCAACTTTAGCAGTTTGTCCTATAACAACTCCTGATGCATGATCAATCATAATGCCTTTGCCTATCTCGGCATTAGGGTGTATATCAACATTAAATTTTTCTGAAACAATTGATTGAATGTACATTGAAAAACCCAATTTTTCTTTAGTCCAATAATTAGCCACTCTATATGCCTGCAATGCTTGAAAACCTTTGTAAAAAAGCAATGGCTGAAAAAGATAATTACATGCAGGATCTTTTTGATAAATTTCATTTATATCCTCCTCTATTGCATCAATAATATCTTTATTTGTAAAAACTATACCAACATCGTGAATAATATTTTCTTCATTAATTTCCTGTGATTTTAAATTTTTACTTACTAATAAAGATAATGCATCAGATAAATTATCAAAATTTAAAATATTACTCTTAAAATAATATTCCATAGTTTTATCGTTAGAAAATAATTTAATTTCTTCTAAAATTTTATTCCAAAGATCTTCTTTATAAAGTTTTTTCATAACATTCCTCTAAAATAACTTTATTTACTTTATTTATAACTTATAACTACATTGCTATAATAAATGGAAGAGTAAAATATGTCTGAAGAAAGAAAAGTAGCTATAATTACTGGTTCATCTCAAGGATTGGGCGCTTCAATTGCAATCAAATTGTCTCAAAGAAATATTAATTTAGTAATTAATTATTCAAACAATAAAGATATGGCATTAAAAATTAAAGACGAATGCGTCAATAATGGTGTTGAAGCTATAACTGTACAAGCAGATGTTTCAAGCGATGATGATTGTAAAAAACTTGTTCAAGAAACTATAAATGCTTTTGGAAAAGTAGATATTCTTGTTAACAATGCTGGAACAACAAAATTTGCTGATCATTCTAAATTAGACAAATTGAATGATGAAGATTTTATAAATATTTATAAGGTTAATGTAATTGGCCCTTATCAAATGATTAGGGCTGTTGAACCTATTATGAAAGAAAATGGTTTTGGGTCAGTAGTAAATATATCATCTATTGCTGGAAAAACAGGCATAGGATCTTCTATTGCTTATGCTGCTTCTAAAGGAGCTCTTAACACAATGACATTATCTTTAGCAAAGGCTCTTGGACCCGAAATAAGAGTAAATACTGTATGTCCAGGATTCATTGGAACAGGTTGGTTTGAAAATAGGTTTGGAAAAGAAACTTTCGACCGAATAAAAAAAGATCAAGAAAACATAACCCCATTAAATAAAGCTGGTACGCCAGATGATATTGCCGATAGCGCTGTATTCTTTTGCCTTGAAGGTGCAGAACATATAACTGGAGAAACCTTAATCTCTGACGCAGGAATGCATCTAAATTTACCTAAAGGTTAAAAAAATGAGTGAGTTACCTAAAATTGCTAATGATGATGGGAAAAAGGAAATTCAAATCACATTCACCAAATTCATATGCATAGGGGCTTCTCCACCGCATGACCACCCTCATGTTTCTCTAGAAATGGGAAAAAATAAACAAATCATTTGTCCATATTGCGGTACCATCTATAAGCTAGTTGATGCAGTTGATTATTTGGATGATTTAAAAGAATAGTAATTTTTAATGGTGCGGACACCCGGACTCGAACCGGGACGGAGATAATCTCCTTCAGATTTTAAGTCTGATGTGTCTACCAATTCCACCATGTCCGCATTTACTTCTCCAATACTCTTTTAAAGATACTATCAATATTTTGAATGTGATATTGTAAATCAAAAATATCTTCTATCTCTTTATTAGTTAAAGTGGAAGTAATGAATTCATCTTTTTTTACTAATTCTTCAAATATTATCGGATCTTCACTTCCATAGCTTTCCCATGCCAACATTGCATTTTTTTGTACAACCTTATATGACTCCTCTCTGCTGACTTCTTTTTGAGTTAAAACTAATAATAGTCGCTGAGAAAAGACTAATCCGCCAAATTGATTTAAATTTCTAAGCATTTGCTCGGGGTATACAACAAGCTCATCAATAACATTAATTAGCCTGTTAATTGCAAAATCAAGGGTAACAGTAGCATCTGGCCCTATCATTCTTTCAACGCTTGAATGCGATATGTCTCTTTCATGCCACAAAGAAACATTTTCTAGAGCTGGAATTACTGAACTCCTAACTATTCTAGCTAAACCAGTTAAATTTTCTGTGAGTATAGGATTTCTTTTATGAGGCATAGAAGAAGATCCTTTCTGGTTTTCTGAAAAATATTCAGCAACCTCCATTACCTCAGATCGTTGGAGATGCCTTATTTCAGTTGCCAATCTCTCAATTGAGCTGGCTATAATTGCTAATGCAGAAAAGAAGGCAGCATGCCTGTCTCTTGGAATCACCTGAGTAGAAATAGGCTCAATATTTAAACCCAATTTTTCAGCAACATATTCTTCAACAAAAGGATCAATGTTAGCAAAGGTTCCAACAGAACCTGAGATTGCACATGTATTGATTTCTTCAATTGCATTTTCAAGCCTAATTTTATTTCGACAAAACTCCTCATAAGCTTGAAGCATTTTTAATCCAAAAGTTGTTGGTTCAGCATGAATACCATGGCTTCTACCCATGCAAATTGTATTTTTATTTTCTATAGCCTTTTTCTTTAAAGAGGCAATCAAATCATCTAAGCCAGTTAAAAGAATATTCCCTGCCTGCTTTAACTGAATATTTAAACAAGTATCTATGACATCTGAAGATGTCATCCCTTGGTGAATAAATCTTGAATCTGGACCAACATTTTCAGATAAATTTGTTAAAAAGGCTAAGACATCATGTTTAATATCTTTTTCTATTTCATTTATTCTATTGATATCAAAGCTAGCTTTTTTTTCTACTTTTGCTGATGTTCCTTTAGGGACTATATTTATTTGTTCCATTGCTTCTAAGGCAGCAATTTCAATTTTTACCCATATTTCAAATCTATTTTGTTCTTCCCAAATGTCAGTCATTTGTTTTCGAGAATATCTAGATATCATTTTTATTGCTTTCTATTAAGTTTCATATCGCTATTGGATTACCTGTATTATTAAGCGATTTCGTAAAAATTTCTATTCCATCTTTAGTAATGCCAATAGAATGTTCAAATTGTGCTGATAGAGAACGATCTCTAGTGACAGCCGTCCATCCATCGGGTAACATCTTTGTACCTGGCTTACCTGCATTAACCATTGGCTCAACAGTAAAAAACATACCTTCTCTTATTTCTGCACCTGAGCCCTCTACCCCATAATGAAGGATATTTGGCTCATCGTGAAAAACCTTCCCAATGCCATGACCGCAAAATTCTCTAACAACTGAGAAGTTTCTATTCTCTGCATAATTTTGTATAAAGCTTCCAAGATCTCCAAGCAATAAACCTGGCTTAATCATATCAAGAGATAACATCAGGCTTTCATAAGTAGTATTTATTAGATTTTTGGATTTTACTGATGGCTCCCCTGCGCTATACATCCTAGATGTATCGCCATGCCATCCATCAAGAATAAGTGTAACATCAATATTTACAACATCTCCATCATTAAGAATTTTTTCTCCAGGTATACCGTGGCAAACAACATGGTTAACGGATGTACAAATTGATTTCTTAAATCCTCTATAATTTAAAGGAGCAGGTATTGCATTATTATCAAGAATAAATTCTAAAGCAAATTTATCAAGACTTTCAGTCGTTATGCCGGGTTCTACTTTTTTTACAAATAAATCTAATAATTCTGCAGCAAGTTTTCCGACTTTTCTCATTCCTTGGAAATCTTCATTTTGATGAATTTTTATTTGTCCAGTAATTCTTCCAGAAGCATATTTTTCTTCAATATAATCCATAGCAAAGTTATATATTAAAATTTAGCATACTTCTAGTATCTGTATGTTGTCCGCTTTAAACTAAACTGTTAAAAGATGTTATGAACAATTTATTATATGAAAATGCTTCCGTATTAATTATAGGGAATGAAATATTATCAGGTCGGACTATAGATAAAAATTTCAACTATATCGCAACAAAATTGGATGAGCATGGTATTTCAATTTCTGAAAGCAGAACTGTGTCAGATATTGAGGAAGAAATTATAAATGCAGTAAACGAGCTAAGAAAAAGATTCAAATATGTTTTTACCACTGGGGGTATTGGACCAACTCATGATGATGTAACGGCCGCAAGTATTGCAAAAGCATTTAATGTTAAATTAGAAATAAATAATGAAGCTTATAAAATCTTAGAGAATTATTATAATAATTTAGGAACAGAATTTAATGATGTACGTCAACGAATGGCTAGAATTCCAAAGGGATCTAAATTAATAAAAAATCAAATTTCTGCTGCTCCTGGTTTTAATATTGAAAATGTTTATGTATTTGCAGGAATACCAAAAGTTATGCAATCAATGCTAGATGAAACCCTTAATGGAATAGAAAAAAAAGATAAAATCAATAAATCAACAATAATGGTTGATGCGCCAGAAGGTGAAATAGCAAAAATTTTAGAGAAAACTATCAAAAATAATATAAATGTTAGCATAGGTAGCTATCCATTTTATAACTCTAAAGATGATTATGGAGTAAAAATAGAAATTTCATCATTAGACAATAATTCACTAATTAAGGCTATTGATGATTTGAAGGTACAATTATCTAAAGAATCTATTAAATATAGATGAATAAATTTTAACAATATGACAAAAAAAGAACTCATTTATGAAGGCAAGGCTAAGACATTATTCTTTTATGATGATGATAAAATAATTCAATACTTTAAGGATGACGCTACTGCATTTAATAAAAAAAAACATGAAATTATTAATGAAAAAGGAATTCTTAATAATCTCATAAGTGAATTTATTTTCAAATATTTAAGTGAAAATGGAGTAGAAAATCATTTTATAGAGCGATTGAATGATAGAGAACAACTTGTAAAAAAAGTAGATATAATTCCTGTTGAAGTTATTATTCGAAATATAGCAACAGGAACACTAACTAAAAGACTTGGGATTCAAGAAGGATTAAAGTTAAAAAAACCTCTAATTGAATTTACACTTAAGAGTGATGAATTAGATGACCCTATTATATCTGAAGAACATATTGATGTTCTGGAATACGCAGAAAAAGATGAAATCAAAGACATTAAAGAGCAGGCTTTATTAATAAATAAGCTTCTTTTGCAGCTATTTTCTTCAATAAATATTCAATTAGTTGATTTTAAGATTGAATTTGGTCGTCTTACTATTGATAAAACAGTAATTTTGGCAGATGAAATCAGTCCTGATTCTTGTAGATTATGGGACAAATCCTCATCTGAAAAACTAGATAAAGATAGATTCAGAAAAAACCTTGGTGGATTAATTGATGCTTACAAAGAAGTAGCGACTCGGTTAGGAATAAAAATTCAATTATAAATTAACACTATGAAATTAAATGTAAAAATAATGCCTAAAAATGGAGTTCTTGATCCTCAAGGTAAAGCAATAGAAAATTCACTGAGTCAACTTGGCTTCAAAAAACTCTCAGAAATTCGACAGGGGAAAATTATTGAAATTGATATTGATGCAGACAAAGATCAAGCAATAAATATTGTCGATGAAATGTGTAAAAAATTATTAGTTAATCTAATTATTGAGGATTACGAAATTATTTTTGATAGAGAAAAATAAATGAAGGCATCTATAATTGTCTTTCCTGGGTCAAATTGCGATAGAGATATTGCTGTATCTATTAAAAAACTTACAAATTTAGAGTCAACAATGGTCTGGCATAAAGAAACCTCGATGCCTGATTCAGATTTAATAATTATTCCAGGTGGATTTACATTTGGAGATTATTTACGTTGCGGCTCTATCGCAGCAAATAGCCCAATTATGAAAGATGTCATCAAAAAAGCAACGGATGGATTGCCCACTTTAGGGATATGTAATGGTTTTCAAATCCTTACGGAATCAGGTTTGTTACCTGGAACGCTCATTAAAAATGATTGTCTTTCCTTTTTATGTAAGACTGTTTCAATAAGGGTTGAGAACAATCAAACAAGTTTCTCTAAAAAATATAAACAAAATGAAATAATTAATATACCGATTGCACATAATGAAGGTAATTTTTTTGCTAATGAAGATACATTAAAAAAAATCAAAGACTCAAATCAAATAGTTTTTAAATATTGCAATCAAAATGGAGAGGTAAACAATGAAACAAATCCAAATGGTTCAATTGATAATATCGCAGGCATAACAAATGAAAAAGGTAATGTTTTAGGTATGATGCCTCATCCTGAAAGAGCAACATGTGAAATAACAAAGCTTTTAGATGGAGAAAAACTTTTCAAATCTATATCAGAGTTTTTATTGTGATTAAAATTACTAAAGAAATTATCGAAGAACACGGAATTAATTCTGAAGAATATGATTTTATTTTAGAATCATTGAGTAGAGAGCCTACGATCACAGAACTAGGTATTTTTTCTGCGATGTGGTCTGAACATTGCTCTTATAAATCATCTAAATACTGGTTAAGCCAATTACCCACAAAAAACGAATTTGTTATTCAAGGTCCGGGTGAGAATGCTGGAGTAATTGATATTGGTGATGGTTATGCAGCCGTTTTTAAAATGGAAAGCCACAATCACCCTTCTTTTATTGAGCCTTACCAAGGCGCAGCAACTGGTGTGGGCGGAATACTTAGAGATGTGTTTACGATGGGAGCTAGGCCAGTTGCGCTTCTAAATTCAATTAGATTTGGTGAAACCTCACATGAAAAAACTAAACATCTATTAACAGGTGTTGTTTCGGGCATTGGTGGATATGGTAATTGTATGGGAATTCCAACAGTTGGTGGGGAAGTTGAATTTAATTCATCGTATAATGACAATATACTTGTTAACGCTATGTGTGTTGGAATAGCTAAAAAAGATAAAATCTTTTATTCAAAGGCATCAGGAATTGGTAATTCAGTTGTTTATGTTGGATCAAAAACAGGTCGAGACGGAATTCATGGAGCAACAATGGCTTCAGCAGAGTTTGATGAAAACTCTGAAGAAAAAAGACCAACAGTTCAGGTGGGTGATCCTTTTTCAGAAAAACTTCTTTTAGAAGCATGTATGGAACTTATGAAAATGGATGTAATTGTTGCTATTCAAGATATGGGTGCAGCGGGACTAACATCATCTGCTGTTGAGATGGCTGGTAAAGGAAATTTAGGCATTGAGCTTGATTTAGATAAAGTTCCTTGTAGAGAAGAAAAAATGTCAGCTTACGAAATAATGTTATCAGAAAGTCAGGAAAGAATGCTTATGATTTTAGAGCCTGATAAAGAGAATGTTGCGAAAGAAATTTTCGAAAAATGGGAGCTAGATTTTTCTGTAATCGGAAAATTAACAGATACTAATAGGCTTATCATTAATCATCAAAAGGAAATAAAAGCTGATATTATATTGGATATTTTAGAAAAAGGTGCGCCTTCCTACAAAAGACCATACGAGATAAATATCTTTGATGATGAAGATATAAAAGAGGATATATTTATAAATGATAGCCCTATATCAATATTAAAAAAAATGATTGCATCTCCAAATTTATGTAGTCGAAAATGGGTTTGGGAACAATATGATCATATGGTTATGACAGATACTGTACTTTTACCAGGAGGTGATTCAGCTATCATTAGAGTTCATGGAACAAATAAAGGCTTATCTGTAACATCAGACTCTACCCCAAGATATTGCGCATCTGATCCATATGAGGGCGGTAAACAAGCTGTAGCTGAAGCATGGAGGAATTTAATTTCCGTAGGCTCACTTCCAATTGCAATAACTGATTGTATGAATTTTGGTAATCCTGAGAAAAAAGAGATTATGGGTCAATTTGCAGGAGTCATTAAGGGGATGATTGAAGCCTGTAACACTTTAAATTTCCCAGTAGTATCGGGCAATGTGTCTCTTTATAATGAAACTAATGGAAAAGGAATTAATCCTACTCCAGTGATTGGTGGAGTTGGGGTTGTTGAAAATCTAGATATTTTCTCTGATCAAAATCTTAAAAGAAAAGATGATTTTATTTTAATTATAGGAAAAACAACTGGTCATTTAACTCAATCAATATACGCAAATGAGCTACTTAATTATAAAAAAGGTTTGCCGCCAAAGGTAAATCTTGAAGAAGAACTAAAAAATGGTTTAGTTTTGAAGGAATTAATAAATAAGAGACTTATTGACACATCTCATGATATTTCAGATGGCGGATTATTAATTGCGCTTACTGAAATGAGTATGAAGAATCTCATAGGCTTTAATGTTACCATTGAAAAAGATAATCTTAATTCTTACTTATTTGGCGAAGATCAAGCAAGATATGCAGTTGCTGTTGAAGAACATAATATTGAAGATGTTAGATTACTTTTAAATGAAAAAAATGTTTTTTTTGAAGAAATTGGCCAAACATGTAAGGATGAAATTATCATAAATAATAAAAAGATTAGCATTCTTGAATTAAAGGAAATATACGAAAATTGGTTTAGTAATTACCTATCAAAAGCATCATAATGGCAATTAAAAAAGAAAAATTAGAAGAAATTATAAAAAAATCCTTTCCTGAAGCTTCAATTAATATTGTTGATTTAGCAGGAGATGATGATCATTTTTCATTAGAGATTAAATCAAGCAAATTTAACGGTTTATCTAGGATTAAACAGCATAAAATGGTATATGATGCTTTAGATGGAAAAATGGGTGGTGAACTCCATGCTCTATCAATTAAAACAATGAATGAAAAATAGATATGGATAATAAAGTAAAAGAAACTATAGAAGACAAGATTAACAATGATGATCTTCATCTATTTATGAAAGGTACTCCTCTATTTCCTCAATGCGGTTTTTCAAGTACTGTTGTTCAAATCCTGACATATCTTGAAGCACCATTTTCTTCTACTAATGTTCTAGAGGATGAAGACATTAGAGAAGGCATTAAAGAATTCTCAGATTGGCCTACTATACCTCAATTATATTATAAAGGTGAGCTTATTGGGGGCTGTGATATTATTAAAGAAATGTTTGAATCTGGTGAGCTTCAAGAAGAACTTAAAGATATAATTAATAATTAGTTTCTTGAATAAAACTCAACAACTAAGTTTGGTTCCATTTGTACAGGGTATGGTACTTCTTCAAACTTAGGAACCCTAGTTAATTTTGCAGTTAACTTTTTTTGATCACACTCAATATAATCTGGTATATCTCTTTCTGCAGATTCTTGACCATTTAAAACTAACTCAAGACTTTTTGATTTATCTTTTATTTCAACTAAATCACCAGTTTTTAATCTATAGGATGGAATATTTACTCTTTTACCATTAACCTTAATGTGGCCATGATTAATAAATTGTCTTGCAGAAAAAACAGTAGGAACAAATTTAGCTCTATATATAAATGCATCTAGTCTACTTTCTAAAAGACCAATAATATTTTCAGATGTATCCCCTTTTATTCTTACAGCTTCTTTAAAGATATTCTTAAATTGCCTCTCATTCATATTGGCATAATATCCTTTTAATTTTTGTTTAGCTCTAATTTGTAAGCCGAAATCAGATAATTTAGCTTTTCTTAGTTGACCATGTTGACCAGGGCCATAAGAGCGAATATTTACGGGACTTTTAGGTCTTCCCCAAATATTTTCGCCCATTCTGCGATCAATTTTATATTTTGCCCTTAATCTTTTTGTCATTAATATTTACCTTGTTTACAAGCTTCAGAGCTTAGTACATTTCTTAATCAAATAAGTCAATTTCTTTGTTGTTTGTTTTTATTGTTTCCATCAGCTATTTTGTTGGTTTCTTTTATAATATTTCTATCTTTATGGCCTGTTGGCCATCTTAAAAGAGATGTTATAATTCCTCTTAATGTTTGAACATCCTGTTTATTAAGCTTAGATCTTGTAAAAATATTTCTAATATTTATCATCATAGTTTCCTTTTTTTCTTCAGGCCTTAAGAATCCGGATACATCAAGCGCGCGCTCTAGATGATTTAAAAACCCTAAAATTTCAATTTTTTTTGCTAAAACTGAGTTACTTTTAAAATAATTCTTTTTATCATATTTATTATCAATTCTATTTATTTCAGAAGCTATTATTGCCACGGCCTGAGCTAAATTTAATGATGAAAATTTTGGATTCGTTGGTATTTGTAAAATCATATCAGCAAAAGAGACTTGTTCATTTGTTAAGCCCGATTTTTCTCTTCCAAACATAATACCAATATTTGTTTTTCTTTTTAAACTATTGAATATATTATTTAATTCTACTGGCCCGCAATATGGTTTAACCATATCTCTTTTTCTAACAGTGCAGGCGAATACATAGGAAGTATTTGAGATAGCCTCTTCAACGCTATTATATATTTTTGCATTTTCTAAGACACTGTTTGCTCCAGCGGATGCTCTAATTGCTTTTAATGATAAGTGATTTTGTTTGGGAGTAACGATATATAAAGATTCTAATCCAAAATTAAGCATTGCTCTTGCTGCTGTTCCTATATTTTCTGAAAGTTGAGGTTCTACTAAAATAATTTTTATATTATTTTTATCAATTTTTTGCATTTATTCATTTATCCTTATATATACCTAACATATTGTTGAAATATATGCGCTATATGATATTCAATACATGAGGGAATAAATTGGTATTTTAATGACTAAAATCAAAGTAAAAAATCCGGTTGTTGAGTTAGATGGTGATGAGATGACAAGAATTATTTGGGATCTCATTAAAAAGAAACTTATTCTTCCGTATTTGGATATTGATCTACATTATTACGACTTAGGTGTTGAATACAGAGATCAAACAAACGATCAAGTAACTATAGATGCCGCAGAAGCTATCCAAAAATATGGAGTAGGAGTAAAATGCGCTACTATAACTCCTGATGAAGACAGAGTTGAAGAATTCAATCTTAAAGAAATGTGGAAATCTCCTAACGGAACTATAAGAAATATTCTTGGCGGTACAGTTTTTAGAGAGCCAATTATATGCTCTAATATTCCAAGACTTGTTCCAGGTTGGACACAGCCAATAGTAATTGGAAGACATGCTTTTGGTGATCAATATAGAGCTACAGATTTTGTAGTTCCTGGTAAAGGTAAGCTATCAATGAAATGGATCTCAGAAGATGGTTCCCAAAAAATTGAAGAAGATATATATGACTTTGAAGAAAGCGGTATTGCAATGGGAATGTATAATCATGATAAATCTATTAAGGACTTTGCAAGAGCTTGTTTTAATTATGGTATAAACCGAAAATGGCCAGTTTATCTATCCACAAAGAATACAATTTTAAAAAAATATGATGGTAGATTTAAAGATCTCTTTCAGGAAGTGTATGAAAAAGAATATAAAGAAAAAATGGACACATTAAATATTGAATATGAACATAGACTTATTGATGACATGGTTGCATGTGCGCTAAAATGGTCTGGAGCATTTATTTGGGCATGTAAAAATTATGATGGTGATGTTCAGTCTGATACTGTTGCACAAGGTTTTGGTTCGCTAGGCCTTATGTCAAGCGCTCTTATGACGCCAGATGGTAAGACTGTAGAAGCTGAAGCTGCTCATGGAACGGTTACTCGACATTATCGTTTACATCAAAAAGGTGAAGAAACCTCTACAAATTCGATTGCATCAATTTTTGCTTGGACAAGGGGCTTAGCTCATAGAGCAAAATTAGATGACAACGAAGAATTGCAATCATTTTCTAATCTTCTTGAAAAAGTTTGCATTAAAACTGTAGAAAAAGGATTTATGACCAAAGATCTTGCTCTGCTTGTTGGCTCTAATCAATCGTGGTTAAATACTCATGATTTTATTGATAAAATCGACTCCAATCTTCAATCTGAAATGTCTTAAATATTTTCTTTAAGTTTTTTAATTAATTCTTCAAATACACGAGCGGACTTTGAGGCATCTTTAGCTCCAGCTAAAGCCATATCTTTTCGACCTCCTCCGCCTTTACCACCCATAATTTCAGAACTAATTTTAACTAGCTCAACCGCATCATAATCATCTAAAAGATCATCAGTTACACCAATAGCAATTGATGATTTACCTTCATTAGTTGAAATTAAACAAACAATTCCTGTTCCTATGTCTTTTTTACATTCATCAACTAGATGTCTAAGGTTTTTAGCATCTACTCCAATTATTTGATCAAAGAAAAACTTTAATTTGTTAAATTCCTCAATCTTTCCATTAAGAATATTTTTTGAAACTCTTTTTTCTTTGGTCTTAGTTTGCTTTTTTTCTTCTAGTTCTCTTTCTTTTTCAATTATTTTATCAATTAAAGATAAAGAATTTAAAGCAATCGATCCAGTTACAGCCTCGACCCTCCTAATGCCAGATGCAACAGAATTTTGAGAGATTATTTTAAAATTCTCAATCTCACCTAGACTTTTTACATGGGTTCCACCACATAATTCTTTTGAAAATGAATCATGACCCATTGTTAAAACCCTAACCTCGCTAGAATACTTTTCACCAAATAATGCTAAAGCTCCAGACTCAACTGCTTTTTCATAAGTTAAAACTTCTACCATTACTTCTGAGTCATTCTTTATAAGATTATTGATAGTTTCTTCAATCCTAATAATTTCCTCAGAATCTAAAGATTTTTGATGGCTAAAATCAAATCGAAGTTTTTCAGCCGATACTTGGGAGCCCTTCTGCGTTACATGGTCGCCTAAAACCCTCCTAAGGGCTTCATGCAATAGATGAGTGGCAGAGTGATTACACATAATCATTCGCCTATGATCACTTTCTATTTGTAAATTAACTGTATCTCCTACAGAAACAGATCCTTTTTCAACTATTCCATAATGCGCATGAATATTATTTATCTTTTTTTGTGTATCAGAAATTCTAAAAATAAAATTATCATTCTTCGCAATTCCAACATCACCCATTTGTCCTCCACTCTCTGCGTAAAATGGGGATTGATTAAAGACTAAAATAGCTTCATCACCATTATTAATTTTATTAGAAATTTTGTTGTTGAATATTATTTTAGAAATTTCTGCTGCTGACTTATTATTTTGATAACCTAAAAATTCTGTAGCATTACATTGATTTGAAACTTCGAACCATATTTCATCTGTTTTATTATCGCCAGATCCAAGCCATGATTTTTTGGCTTCTTCTTTTTGCTTTCTCATCTCTAAATCAAAAGTATCTTTATCAAGTTTAAGATTTTTATCTCTGATTAAGTCTTCAGTTAGATCTAAGGGAAAGCCATAAGTATCATAAAGCTTAAATGCGGTTGATCCACTAAAAGTATCTCCAGAATTTAATGATTTTGATTCATCATTAAATATTTTTATTCCTTTAGATAATGTAGATATAAATCTTTCTTCCTCTTGAAATACCGTAACCTCAATTAATTTTTCAGCTCTTAATAATTCTGGATAAGCATCACTCATCAATGATATTATTCTTTTAATAATATTATAGAGAACAGGGTCTTTTATATTTAATAAATATGCATGCCGCATAGCTCTTCGCATAATTCTTCTAAGGACATATCCTCTTCCTTCATTTGAAGGCAATACTCCATCAGAGACTAAAAAAGCGATAGATCTTAAATGATCCGCTATTACTCTAAAGCTTGCAATATTTTCATCCGTCTTATTAATTTTAATTATATCTTCAATGTGATTTATAATTGTAAGAAATAAATCTGTATCAAAATTACTTGTTTTGCCTTGTAGGACTGTTGATATCCTCTCTAATCCCATACCAGTATCAATTGAGGGCTTGGGTAGGGGTTCTCTAGTTTTATTTGCAATTTGCAAATATTGCATAAAGACAAGATTCCAAATTTCAACAAATCTATCTCCATCTTCATTTTTTGAGCCTGGGGGGCCGCCACCAATAGTGTCTCCATGGTCAAAAAAGATTTCTGAGCATGGACCACAAGGGCCTTCATCACCCATAGACCAAAAGTTATCGTCAGTGGAAATCTTAATAATTTTATTATCAGAAAACCCTGAAACTTTTTTCCATATTTCTTCAGCTTCAGTATCTTCTTTAAATACAGTTAGAAGTAATCTATTTGATGGAATTTCGAACTCATTTACTAATAAATCCCAGGCTAATTTTATTGCTTCTTCTTTAAAATATTCACCAAAAGAGAAATTTCCTAACATTTCAAAAAAAGTCAAATGTCGGGTAGTATGACCCACATTATCAAGATCATTGTGCTTACCTCCTGCTCTTACACATTTTTGTGAACTTGTAACTTTTAAAAACTCAGGCTCCTCTTTGCCTTCAAAGTAATTCTTAAATGGTACCATTCCTGCATTAACAAACATTAATGTTGGGTCATTGATTGGAACTAGAGGGCTAGAATGAACAATTTTATGATCATTTTTTTCAAAATAATTTAGAAATGTTTCCCTTATGTGAGCAGTGCTTTTCATTCCTGCCAAAATAACAGAAATTCAGGAATTGGCACAATAATTATGTAAATTTACTTTGAAGCTACTGATTCTGTTTTATTTTCCTCTGCTTCAGAGACAGTAGAAGTATCAGGAGTTTTTTCTTTATCTTTTACAAGGCCAGCACTTTCACGTATAGCTAATTCAATTTGATTCGATATATCTGGATTTTCCTCAAGAAATACTTTTGCATTTTCGCGACCCTGGCCCATACGTTCACCTTCATATGAATACCAAGTACCAGATTTTTCAACAATGCCTGCTTCAACTCCTAAATCAATAATCTCACCTTTTTTGGAAATTCCTTTTCCATACATGATATCAAATTCAATTATTTTAAAAGGTGGTGCGACTTTATTCTTAACAATTTTAACTCTTGTTTGATTACCTATTATTTGCTCTCTTTCTTTGATCGCACCTATTCTTCTAATGTCCACCCTAACTGATGAATAAAATTTCAATGCATTACCGCCTGTTGTTGTTTCAGGGCTTCCGAACATAACACCAATCTTCATCCTAATTTGATTAATAAAGATTATCATGCAATTAGATTTTGATATTGATCCTGTAAGTTTTCTTAAAGCTTGACTCATTAATCTTGCTTGAAGACCAGGCAAACTATCTCCCATATCTCCATCTAATTCTGCTTTTGGTGTTAATGCCGCAACCGAATCAATAACAATGACATCAACAGCTGCCGATCTTACTAGTGTATCAGCTATTTCTAATGCTTGTTCACCATGATCTGGCTGAGAAATTAATAGCTCTTCGATATTAACACCTAGATTTCTTGCATAAACAGGATCTAACGCATGTTCTGCATCGATAAATCCACAAACTCCACCTTGCTTTTGTGCTTCGGCCAAAGCATGGAGTGCTAAGGTTGTTTTTCCAGAGCTTTCTGGTCCATAAATTTCAATTACCCTACCTTTAGGAAAACCTCCTATTCCTAAGCCAATATCTAAACCGAGCGAACCACTTGGTATTGAGGAAATTTCAGCAATGGCGCCATCAGAGCCTAATTTCATAATAGAACCCTTTCCAAATTGCTTTTCAATTTGACTTAATGCGGCATCTAATGATTTTGATTTATCCATGTTTTTATCTTCAACAACTTTCAATGATTTCTTCATTCTTCTACTCCATTCCTTAACTGGTCAACTAGTTATTTGTACTACTTTTGTTCCTTTTTTGCAATAAAAATAAGTTACTGAAAAAATTAGTTATTTTTAGTATTGTTCTTGTTATGATCTAAATAGAATAAAAATTATGAAGAAAAATAAACGAATCGATAATTAAATATTAATCATCTCTATATATTTTTTCTTTACGCTCATGAGATTCTTGGGCATCTATAGATAAAGTGGCAATAGGTCTAGCTATTAGTCTTTTTAAACTTATCTCTTCTCCAGTTTCCTCACAGTAACCATATGATCCGTCATCAATACGTGATAAAGCTTCATCAATCTTTGCAATAAGTTTTCTTTGTCTATCTCTAGACCTTAACTCAAGAGATCTATCAGTTTCAGAAGATGCTCTGTCAGCAAGGTCAGCAAAATTAGAGGATTCATATTGAAGATTATTAAGTGTTTCTTTTGTTTCACTTATAATCTCTTCACGCCAATCATTAAGCTTTCTTCTAAAAAACTCCTTTTGTTTAGCATTCATGAAAGGTTCTCTTTCTGTAGGTGAATAATTTTTTGGTAAACGAGTAGCCATTTTTTTCTCAATCTGAACGCGGTATTTAAATGATAAATAATAAAATCGCAATAGTTTTATAAATAAAAATAAACTTTATTGAAATTAGTAACTTTGGTAAGTAAGTTGTGTGATATTTTAAAACTATAAATAGGTGAATCATGAAATTTGAGGGAACTAAAGATTACATTGCTACTGAGGATTTAAGAATTGCAGTAAATGCTTCAATAAGTCTTGAAAGACCTTTATTGGTAAAAGGTGAACCTGGAACAGGCAAAACTGTTCTTGCTGAAGAAATAGCAAGAGCCCTAGATATGCCAATCTTAACTTGGCATATAAAATCAACAACAAAAGCCCAACAAGGCCTATATGAGTATGATGCTATAACAAGGCTAAGAGACTCACAGCTTGGAGATGAAAAAGTTAAAGATGTTAAAAATTACATTAAAAAAGGAAAATTATGGGAAGCTTTTGAGTCTGAAAAACGCCCTATTCTTTTAATTGATGAAATTGATAAAGCTGATATCGAGTTTCCTAATGATTTACTTCAAGAGTTAGATAGAATGGAATTCTATGTTTACGAGACAGGAGAAACAATTGCAGCCGAAAAAAGACCTGTTGTTATAATAACATCTAATAATGAAAAAGAATTGCCAGATGCTTTTTTGAGAAGATGCTTCTTTCACTACATAAGTTTCCCTGATAATGACACAATGCAAAAAATTGTAGATGTACATTATCCTGATATCAAATCAAAGCTAGTGTCGGAATCATTAAAAGTTTTTTATGAGTTAAGGGAAATACCTGGGCTTAAGAAAAAACCATCTACATCTGAGTTATTAGACTGGCTTAAGTTACTTATGAATGAAGATATAACCCCTGAAATGTTAAGAGAAAAGAACTCTAGCAATATAATTCCTCCTTTACATGGTGCGCTTCTTAAAAATGAGCAGGATGTTCATTTATTTGAACGATTGGCTTTTTTAGCTAGAAGGGAAGATAATCAAAATTAAAGATGTTTATTAATTTTTTTCAAGAACTGAAACAAGCCAATATTCCAGTTACATTAAGAGAATACCTCACCCTTATTGAGGCTTTAAATGCAGATATTCCACAAAGAAAAATTGAAGACTTTTATTATTTATCAAGATCTACCTTAGTTAAGGATGAAAAAAACTTAGATAAGTTTGATAGAGTCTTTGGAAGTGTATTTAAGGGGTTAGAGAATATTGAAGAATTAGAGACAGCAGAAATTCCTGAAGAATGGCTAGAGCTTCTTAATGAAAAATATCTTACTGAAGAAGAAAAAAAACAAATTGAATCTATGGGTGGATGGGAAAAACTTATGGAAGAATTAAAAAAACGCTTAGAAGAACAAGAAAAAAGACATGAAGGTGGATCAAAATGGATTGGTACGGCAGGAACTTCTCCATATGGCGCTGAAGGGTATAATCCAGAAGGCGTTAGAATAGGACAAAAAAACAACAGAAATTTCAAGGCAGTTAAAGTTTGGGATAAAAGAGAATTTAAAAATCTTGATGATGATGTAGAAATAGGAATAAGAAACATTAAACTTGCACTAAGGCGTTTAAGAAAATTTGCTAGAGAAGGCGCTGCAGATACTTTAGATTTACCTGGAACAATAAAAAACACAGCAGATAAAGGATATCTTGATATATCTTTAGTCCCAGAAAGAAGAAATAAAGTAAAAGTTCTTTTATTCTTTGATATTGGCGGATCTATGGACCCTCATGTTAAATTATGTGAGGAACTATTTTCTGCGGCAAGAACTGAATTTAAAAATATGGAAAACTTCTATTTTCACAATTGCTTATATGAATATGTCTGGAAGGATAATAGGAGAAGGCATGCTGAAAGACTAAATACATGGGATATCCTTCATAAATATTCATCAGATTATAAAGTCATTTTTGTTGGCGATGCGTCAATGAGTCCATATGAAATAACTTATTCAGGTGGTAGTGTAGAACACTGGAATGAAGAGCCAGGTGGTTTATGGTTAGAAAGGATAAGTGATATATACTCTAATGTAATTTGGTTAAATCCTGTTGAAGAAAAACATTGGGACTTTACCCCATCAACACAAATCATAAATCAAATTTTATCTGGACGAATGTTCTCTCTTACGCTTGACGGTATTGACAACGCAATGAGAGAACTTAGTATGAAGAAGTAGGTTATGAAAAAATATTTTATATTATTAATATGTATATTATCTGTTGGATGTTCAACATTATCCAAAGAAGAAAGACAAGTTCTTGAAGCTAAAATAGACCATGAAGAGTGTTTGAGTCTTGGCTTTAAAGAAGATACTGAAGCTTATGGCGGATGTAGACTAACTTTGAAATCCATAAGATCACAAGATAAAACTACTCAAGCTATTAGAAGCAATGGACTTGATGATAGATTTTGTCGAAGATGGTATTATTGCTAGTTTTTTACACCTAACTTTTTCTTTAAACTTGAACTTGATGTCGTATATTGAAAAGTAATTTTCTTATCAGGATATATATAACTATGAGCCTCTTGCGCCATTAAAGCAGCCTCATGAAAACCACATAGTATTAATTTTAGTTTTCCTGGATAAGTATTTATATCGCCTATAGCAAATATAGCATTTTGATTAGTTTCAAATTTTTTTGTATCCACCTCAATTAAATTTTCATTTAAATTTAAACCCCAATCAGCCACAGGTCCTAATTTCATTGTTAAACCAAAAAAAGGTAATAAAATTTGACAGTTTATATCTTTAATTTGGTCGCCATTTTTTATAGAAACACCCTCTAATTTATTATTCTCGCCCGATAATTGATTAATCTGACCTAATTCAAAATTTATTATTCCAGCTTCAATCAATTCATGAACTTTATTTACGGTATCTGGTACAGCTCTAAATTCTTTTCTTCGATGCACTAGTGTCAAAGACTTTGTAGAGGTATGGAGATCGAGCACCCAATCAAGAGCTGAATCGCCTCCTCCAGCAATTACAATATCTTTATCTTTAAATTTATCCTTGTCTCTAATTGAATAAAAAACAGAGGAATCTTCATAATCTTCTATATCCTTTATTGGAGGCTTTTTCGGTTGAAAACTCCCGCCTCCAGCAGCAATTACAATAACTTTAGTAGAAAATGTATCACCGAAATCCGTTTTTACTTCCCATCTATCATCAACTTTTTTTAATTCTGTTACAATTCTTGATAAATGAAAAACTGGATTAAATGGTTCAATCTGCTTTATTAGAGAGTTCACTAAGCCCTCACCTGTAATCTCAGGTATCCCCGGAATATCATAAATTGGTTTGTCTGGATAAAGCTCAGCACATTGTCCGCCGGGTTTATCGAGTATATCAATAATATCACATTTTATATCTAATAAACCTAATTCAAAAACTGAAAACAGACCAACAGGACCTGCCCCAATAATTAAACAATCTGTTTCAATTCGATCAGGTTGCATTTTAGAATTGTTTTTCTGGAAGATTTACAATTAAACCATCTAAGTCATCAGTAATTTTAATTTGGCAAGAAAGCCTACTTTGATCCGTGACATCAAATGCAAAATCAAGCATATCCTGTTCCATTTGTTCTGCTTTTCCAGTTTTATCAACCCAATTTTGGTCTACATAAACATGGCATGTTGCACAAGCACATGCACCTCCGCAATCAGCATCAATTCCTGGAACACCATTTTGAATCGCTACTTCCATCAGTGATGTGTCTTTTTCTGCATCAATTGAATGCTCTGTTTTATCAAATTCTATAAATGTAACTTTTACCATTAATAAATTTACCTCATATAAATCATTCTCTATTATGCCTTTTAACGAAAAAACCTATGTCTTTACAAGGATTATTTTACTTATTACAACCCTGAAATACACAATTTTAAGAATAAAAGAAATAAAATATGAGTGAAAAGATAAACAGTCTTCAAGATAGACCTTTAAGTATACTTATGCCCAGCTATAGAAGCCATCCATATACTGGGGGGCAAGGCATCTATATGAGACTGGTTACAAAAGCAATGAGAGATCTTGGCCATAAAGTAGAAGTTGTATCTGGTCAGCCTTACCCAATACTAGATGAAGGAGTAAAACTCACTAAACTTCCTTCACTTGATCTTTACTCTTATGATAATCCATTAAAAGCATTTAATTTAAGTTTCTTTAAAAATAAAATTGATTTATTCGAATGGATTAGTCACTTAACCGGTGGCTTTTCTGAGCCATATACATTCGGAGAAAGAATGGCAAAATGGGCTAAATTAAATTATTCCAATTATGATGTTGTTCATGACAATCAAACTTTAGCATATGGTCTTTTAAAACTAAAAAATATGGGTATCCCAGTTGTTGGAACAATTCATCACCCTATTACAATGGACAAAAAAATAGATATAAAACATGCTGAGACAATATCTTTAAAAATTCTAAAATGGAGATGGTATAGCTTTTTAAATATGCAAATTAAGGTCGCAAGACAATTAGACCCAATTATAGTAGTATCAGAAAATACAAGAAAAGATTTAGCAAAAGATTTTAAAATTGATATCAAAAAAACAAGAAAAGTTCTTCATGGTATCGACCATCTCACCTTTAGGCCTATTGAAAAAATTAAAAGAAAATCTAATCAATTAATTACTACTGCTAGTGCTGATGTTCCTTTAAAAGGATTGATTTATTTAATTCGTGCATATGATTTGTTGCTAAAAGACTTTCCTAAGCTTCAACTTGTTGTTATAGGAAAATTAAGAGAAGGCCCAACATCAAAAGAGTTAGATAAAAAAGGAATTAGAGAGAAAGTTAAGTTTGTAAGCGATTTAACAAGTGAAGAAATTGCTCAACTTTATGCAGAATCCACAATTGCGGTTTCCCCATCTGTTTATGAAGGTTTTGGCTTTCCCGCAGGAGAGGCTATGTCTTGCGGAATACCTTTAGTTTCAACTAATGGAGGGTCTTTACCTGAGGTTGTTGGCGATGCAGGAATAATTGTAAATCATTCAGATCCCCTTTCTCTATATCAGGGTATCAAAGAATTACTTGATGATGAAGAAAAGAGATTAGTATATGGAAAAATGGGCAGAGAAAGAGTTTTAGATAAATTCACATGGGAAAGAGCCGCAAGAGAGCTTGTTGATGTTTATAAAGAGGCTATAATTAATGCTGACAATTGATCTTGATAAATTAAATATTGCTGATGGCTCAAAAATATTAGACCTTGGGTGCGGAAAGGGCCGTCACATACATAAACTTTATTATTATAGCAAATGTCATGTAATAGGTTTAGATCTCTCATTAGAGGAATTGAAATACACCTATCAAGGATTTCAACAATATCCTGACATAAATGAATCAAGCGATAGGAAATTTAGCTTAATGGCTGGAACTGCCCTTCAATTGCCGTTTAAAGATAATACTTTTGATCACATAATATGTTCGGAAGTATTAGAACATATATATGATTATGAGAATGTTATTAATGAAATATTTAGAATTTCAAAACCAGGGGCTAGCATAGGTGTGTCTGTTCCAAGATGGCTACCAGAGAAAGTATGTTGGCTTTTATCGGATGATTATCACAATGAACCTGGAGGGCATATAAGAATTTTTAAATATTCCGAATTAAAGAAGGCATTTTTAGAAAAGGGTTTTAATTATAAAGGTAAAGAACATAAACACGGATTACATTCTCCTTACTGGTGGCTTAAATGTTTTGTTGGTGTAAAGAGAGAGGATAATAAATTTGTTAATTTTTATAAAAGTTTTCTTGAATGGGATATCATGAAAAGACCTTTGTTTACTCGTATCTTAGAAAAGTTATTTGATCCATTAATGGGAAAATCTATAGTTCTTTACTTCAAAAAACATAATTAATTAAAATAAATGAATTCATTAACTAAAAACTTAGAAGGCCCAATAAAAAGAATTATCTTATTGCAAAATGAGGATGGCTGTATACCTTGGACTGAAGATGGTGTGTTTGATGCATGGAATCATCTTGAATGCGTAATGGCTTTAAATACTCTTGGGCATTCTAAAGAAGTTGACTTAGGGTTTTCTTATTTAAAAAAAAATCAATTAAATGATGGCTCTTGGTTTGGAGAACTTGGAAGCACATTGGATATAGATGAAACAAAAGGAACTTTCATCAATAGAGATATAGAATCAAAAGTATATTTCAGAGACACAAACTTTGCGGCATATATTGCAACAGCCTGCTGGCATGATTTCCTGATAAACAATTCTGTTGATAGGTTGACTAATAATTGGGAGATGATTGAAAAAGCTATAAATTTTGTAATAGAAAATCAAATGGAGGATGGGTCAATTAGGTGGGCAGCAAAGAGCCTTGAGGCACCAAAAGATGACTCACTTCTGACTGGTTGTTGCTCAATATACAAAAGTCTCATTTGCGCAATTAATTGCTCCTCACAATTAAATAGAGAGAATCCTAATTGGACTAAGTCATTAAAAAAATTAGAAAATGCAATCAAAAATAAACCTGAGAGCTTTGATAAGACATGGGAATCAAAAAAAAGATTCTCTATGGATTGGTATTATCCTGTTCTTTGTGGAGCAATCGTTGGAAAAAAAGCGGAAGAAAGAATTAATTCTCAATGGAATAAGTATGTACTAAATGAAAAAGGATGTTTATGCGTCTTGGATCAGCCATGGGTTACGATTGCTGAAACAGCAGAACTTGCTATTGCTTTAATTAAAATTCAAAAAAAAGATAAAGCTGCAGAATTATTGTCTTGGATTAATGATTATATTGATAGTGATGGCGCTTATTGGATGGGAAGGCAGGTTACTGAAAAAGTATTTTGGCCAATGGAAAAGCCTGGATGGACCTCAGCTGCTGTTATTTTGGCTTACGATGCACTTTATAATTTTTCGAAAGGATCAAAGATCTTTTTAGATGATCATCTAATTTAATTTCTCTAACACTCTTAGTGATTTAACAGCCTCAACCTCCTTAAAGTTTTCCTCTGATAAAGCTTTTCTGTAAATTTCGTATGGAGGCCTACCACCATCATCAGGGTTAGGAAAAACATCATGGATTGCTAATATTCCTCCTTTTATAATTTTATCTTTCCAATTATTGAAGTCATTAAAAGCAGCTTCCATTGTATGGCCGCCATCAATAAAAACCATTGAGAGAGGTATTTTCCAGTATCTTGATACCAATGAAGAGTCTGAAACTATTGGTACCACAGTATCCAATAAATTTGCTTTACGTAAATTTCGCATGAATTCAGGAAAAGAATTTATTCTTCCAGTCTCCTCATCAAACAATTCAATGTCATGGTATTCCCATCCAACTTGATTTTCTTCTGATCCAGTGTGATGGTCTACAGAATAAACACACCCACTATATTTCTTAGCGGCAGTAGCAATATAAATTGTTGATTTACCACAATAAGATCCTATTTCCAGTATTGGACCTTTTTTTGAAGAGTTTAATGCATAATTGTAAAGGCAAATTCCTTCATTATGATCTATAAAGCCTTTAACAGAATTAAAATGGGAAGGGAGTTTCATTGGCAATAACTCTCTGTGGAGGTATTAGAGATCATGTTTCGGATAATAACCTTGTCATTTGGTGCGATATTTAAACCATACTTAATTCGTATCGCTTGCCATCTTTTTATATAAGCGCAAGCAAGATTTTTATTAGACGGCAAATACTCAGATGGCCCCTTGTCAGATTTTTTTCTATTTTCGATATCATATGTAGGAAGAAGGTTTAGTGGATCGTTTGCAAATTGCTCTTTTTTGGACGACGACCAGGAAAATCCTCCATGTCGATGAGCATAACTAAGCGGTATTACATGATCTATGTCTATATCTGATGCATTGGTAAGAAGAACTCCAGTTAGTTGGCCGATCCAAGAACCTTTAAGTACTCGGCAATCTCTGGAAGTGGCAAATTCTACCCTTGCCTGTGATTGTGATATCAATACTTCTGCCCGAGTATTCTGACAGTCTCTATCTTCATCTATCCAATGCTTCCAATCTTTTCTATTATATCGTTTTATCACTTTATTATTAACCGCTTCATCACCTGTTAGATCTGAGCAAGCATTGCTGTGACAATGATAAACGGAGGTTGATCTATTGTAATGACCCCCATTAGAGTCTGTTCGACCAGGGTGAGAAAACGAAGAATTTCCAAAAAATATAAAAGTTAAGGCGATCAAGAAAGATAAACGAATTTTCATAATTTTTTTACTGACATCTAAGAAATATGCTTTGCTTTATATTGTGTAAATTCTTTCTTAACGACTCCGGCAAGAAGATAAACACCAATTAAATTTGGTATTGCCATCAAGAAAAGAGAAGAGTCAGATAAATCTATTACTTTACTTAGGTCCAAAGATGCCCCAACTATTGCAAATGAACAAAAGATTATTTTATATAATAGTTCAATGGATTTTTTTTCACCAAAAATAAATGTTACTGCTTTTACACCATAATAGGACCAAGAAATAGCTGTTGAAAAATGCAAAAAGAATTGCAACAATAGCTAATACATAAGGGAACCAAGGCAGAACTGATCCAAACGCTTGGGCTGTCATTCTTGCTCCCTCTATGCCACTGCCTGAACTAAAAACGCCAGTTGTTATAATTACAAGAGCCGTAATGGGTGCAAATCACAACGGTATCTATAAATGGTTCAAGTAAGGAGACAATGCCTTCCGTCGCAGGTTCACTTGTTTTAACTGCTGAATGTGCAATTGGCGCAGAACCTATACCTGCTTCATTGGAGAATACCGCCCTTCTAAAGCCCAATATCAAAACACCTAAAAATCCACCTGTAACCCCTTCTGGAGAGAATGCGCCAACAAAAATAGATTTAACCGCAATTGGAATTTGATCAATATTTACAATTAATATAACTAACGCACTAATAATATATATTATTGCCATGCTTGGGACTAATTTTGATGTCACTGCAGCAATCCTTTTTATGCCTCCAATTATCACTACCCCTAAAAGAAATGCAAAAATTGCCCCATAAACCCATGAATTAAGGTCTAAAAAACCGCCTTGGCCACCAGAAACATAGATAATCAAATCCAAAGATTGATTTACCTGAAACATATTTCCACCGCCCAATGAGGCAAATACACAAAAAATAGCAAACATGTAAGCCAAAAATTTTCCTAAAATTGGCATCCCTTTTTCCGATAAGCCTTTTGTAAGATAATACATTGCACCACCAGATACACTCCCATCAGGATTTATGTTTCTGTATTTAACTCCAAGCGTACATTCACAAAATTTAAGAGACATCCCAAGTAAACCCGATAATATCATCCAAAATGTTGCTCCAGGACCTCCAAGAGATATTGCAACTGCAACACCGCCAATATTTCCTAAACCTACAGTGCCAGATAATGCAGTTGAAAGGGCCTTAAAATGCGAAACCTCTCCAGAAGAATCACTGCTTGTGTATTTACCACTAACAAGGGCAATAGAATGCCTAAAAGCGCTAAAATTCACAAACTTAAAGTAAAATGTACAAAAAAGTCCTCCTAAAATTAACCAAATTACAATCAACTCAACATTTGTTGAGCCCAGAGGTAAACTATAAAAAACTATACTGGAGACTACTTTTGAAACAGGCTCAAGAAAATTATTAATACTTTCATCAATCCCTGCAAAAACCTTTATCGGAGTAAAAGATATCAAATTTAATAAAATTATATTATATAAATTTCTTTTCATAAAATTGAGTAATCCTATAGATTAAATAGGATATTATTTGGTAAATATTTAAATACAAACAATTTAATGATTTTTTAGGATAATTATGGCTTCTCTTGAGATTAATTCACTAGTTAAAAAATTTTCTGAAACTACAGCTATAAATGATATTTCGATAAGAATATTAGATGGGGAAATGGTAGGTATTATAGGCAAGTCAGGTGCGGGTAAATCCACACTCATGAGATTAATTAATCGATTAATCGAACCGACAAGCGGATCTATTGCTTATAATGGAATTGAAATTACCTCTCTTAAAGGTAAAAACTTAAAACAATGGCGGTCGAAATGTGCAATGATTTTTCAACAATTCAATCTAATAGATCGCTTAGATGTATTAACGAATGTCTTAAGTGGAACATTAGGTATTAATTTTAAATTACTGAAATTATTAAAGATTTATAGTAAAAAAGAAAAAATTGAAGCGCTAACATATTTAAATAATTTAGATCTTTCAGATAAAGCGCTGCAAAGAGTTGGAACGCTCTCTGGGGGTCAACAGCAGAGAGTGGCTATCGCAAGAGCGATGATGCAAAATCCATCAATTTTACTTGCAGATGAACCTATTTCTTCTTTGGATCCAAAAAACTCAAAGGTTGTTATGGATGACATAAAAAAGATTAATAAACAAGATGGCATCATGGTCATATGTAACCTTCACTCCCTAGAAATAGCTAAAGAATATTGTGATCGTTTGATTGGTTTATCTGATGGAAAAATAGTCTTTGACGGCCATCCATCCTCTCTCACTAAAGAATTAGCAGAACAATTATACGATTTAGAAAATGAATGATTCTCTTCTTAAAAGGCATATAACTATATATTCTGAGCAATTAAGAAGCAGAAGATTATGGAATATATTTATCATTCTTATTTTTGCTGTATCTTTTTTTATGAGTTCTTCAATAATTGACTTTAATTTATCTCAAATAATTGATGGTTTTCCGAGACTTGGTGATTATATCGTTAAAATACTACCTAATCTTGATGTTAATCTAATTCTCGAAAACTCAAAAACTGAAGGCTCCATTCAATATTGGTATTTTAATTTTAAAAAATACGCCGCCCTTCTCTATGAAACATTTAATATGGCGGTTTTAGCGACCTTAATGGGTTTTATATTTGCTTTAATCTTAAGTTTTTTGTCAGCTAAAAACATAACTCCAAATATTTATAGCTACCATCTAGTAAAAAGAATTTTAGAATTCCTCAGAGGGGTTCCTGAAATTATATTTGCTATACTTTTTGTTTGGGCTCTAGGTGTCGGTCCTATAGCCGGTATTATAGCAATAACTATTCATACAACTGGTGCATTAGGAAAGCTATTTTCGGAAGTACATGAAAATGCAGACTTAAAAAATTGCGAAGCTATTCGATCTCATGGAGGTAATTGGATTTCTGAAATGCGTTATGGAATAGTTCCAAAAGTTCTTCCGAATATAATATCTTATGCTCTTTTGAGATTTGAGATCAACATAAGAGCGTCAACTGTTATAGGGTTTGTTGGTGCTGGAGGAATCGGCCAAGAACTCTATCTTGTAATTAATTTCAATTATTACGAAGAAGTCAGCGCAATAATTCTTCTCATTATATTAACCGTTATAACTATAGATATTTCATCAGGAAGAATTAGGCAAAAAATTATTGGAGAGATAGGTGTCTGAAAAAGATATAATATCACTCTGTCCAAGAGCATTTCATCCTTTATGGAAACGCTCACCTATAGTTTTTACCAGTTACATACTAGTAATTTTCTATTTTCTCTTTTGCTTATATTATTTTGATTTCTCGTTAGGAAAAGTACTTTCTGGCCTTTCAAATATGAAACCTATTTTAGTTGCAATGTTTACCTGGAATGATTTTTTTAATTGGAATTTTAATTCTATCTTCACTGGACTAGCTCAAACACTTGGTATGGCATTCTTAGGTACATTCTTAGCCACTTTGGTGTGTATACCAATTAGTTTTGTTGCTTCGCGTCAAATTTTCAAATTTGGTTTAATACGTTTTCTTATAAAACGCTTTTTAGATTTTATTAGAGGAGTCGATATTTTAATCTGGGCAATTATTTATGTAAGAGCATTCGGTTTAGGGCCATTTGCTGGGTTACTATCTATATTCACTGTTGATGTGGGTACACTTGGGAAGTTATTTTCAGAAGCAACAGATAATGCTGACACCCGACAAATTGAAGGTATGCAATCAACCGGTGCTAGTAAGGTTTCAGTAATTCGTTACGGATTAATTCCCCAAATTTTTCCAATATTTATTTCACAAAGTTTATATTTCTTTGAGTCTAATACAAGATCAGCAGTAATTCTTGGTGTTGTTGGTGCTGGAGGAATTGGTTTACAGCTAACTGAGAGAATGAAGGCGCAATACTGGGATCAAACTCTATTTATCATAATATTAATTCTTATAATGGTTGCGATTATCGATACAGCATCAAGGATTATCAGAAAAAGTATCATAGATGAATAAATTCTTTAATGAATCCAAATATTTTTTTCGTATTGGCTTTCCAATGCTTGGTTCACAATTATCATTTATGATAATGTCAGCTACGGATACAATAGTTGCTGGAAGAGCCGGGGCTGATCAACTCGCAGGTCTTGTAATAGCCAATTCTTTTACTTATCCAATTTTCATGTTTATGGCGGGGATAATTTTTTCTGTCATTCCAATTGTAGCACAACTTAATGGTGAAAAAAAAGATCTAGAAATTGGTCAAAAAATAAGAGAAGTCTTTTGGTTGGCTGTTTTATTAGGGTTTCTTTTAGCTATTATTTTCTATTTTGGTAGTCAATTACTGATCTTTTTACCTATTGATGAAACAATTACTTCAATATCTATTTCTTATCTCAAAGCAATTTCCATAGGTATGTTTTTTTATATATTGTATAGACTATTAAGTTCATATAGCGAGGGCTTAACTCTCACAATTCCAGTTTTCATAGTTGTCTTCATGGGTGCATTAATAAATATTCCGCTGGATATAATATTTGTGTATGGATATTTCGGATTACCAGAAATGGGAGGCGTTGGCTGTGGATATGCTACAACAATAGTCTCAACACTTATGTTTATTGCAATGCTAAGTATTGTTTTGTTTTCTAATTCATATAAGAAAAATAAATTATTTAGTAAATTTAGCGGACCATCCTTAGGAACTTCCTTAGAGGTTTTCAAACTTGGTACCCCAATTGGTTTTGGTATATTTGTTGAGCTGAGTATGTATTCTGGAGCTGCGATTATTCTCGCTCCACTTGGAGAAAATATTGTTTCAGGCCATGCTGTTGCACTCAATATTGCAAGTATTGTTTTTATGTTACCTTTAGCAATTGGTCTTGCTGCATCAACGAGAATTGGTAATCTGTTAGGAGAAAAAAGATATATTGAAGCCAGATATTCATCCATGGTTTCTGTTTCTCTTTGTTTTATTGGTGCATTGTTTAATATGTCACTACTAATTACACTGGGTGATAAACTAATATCACTCTATACGACTGATTTACTGGTCTACTCAATCGCAAGCAATTTAATTATTTTTGCCGCTATTTTCCAAATACCTGATGGTATTGGCATGGGAAGTCTTGGCGCTTTGAGAGGATATAAAGATACTTTCATGACAATGGTCTTCATTATTGTAGCATATTGGGTTTTTGCAATACCATTTGGGTATTATCTTACTTATTACGGAATAAACCAACCTATGGGAGAAAGCGGAATGTGGATTAGCATGATAGTTGGCTTGATGATATTTGCTGCACTAATTTCAAGAAGATTGAATAAAATATCAGGTAAATATGTTTTAGTTAAAAATTAGAAATTTTCTCTATATATGACTTAACCATTTGTTGAATTTACTATCTTTTCCTTCAGTAACTTTAAGAAAACGTTTTTTGAGAATCATTGTTGTTTTTCCTATTTCGCCATTCCCGACAGATTTTTTATCTAGGCTTTTAACTGGACACACCAGATGACTTGATGATGTGATAAAAACCTCTCTAGCATCATGGAGTTCTTTAAGGGGTATTCGCCCAATATTGATATTAATGCCCTCATCTTCAGCTATCTCAATAATACTCATTCTGGTAATGCCGTGTAAAACCTGATCCTCATGAGCTGTCATAAGCACTCCATCCTGATTAACGATGAATACATTCGATGTTGGTGCTTCAGTTACATAACCTTCACTATCAGTAAGAATGATTTCATCATATCCATTTTTTCTCGCCTTCCACTTAGCCATCATCGGTGAAGTATAGTTCGCAGCAATCTTTATCTGGGGATCAATAATATCTGATCTCCTCTGGTGTATATCTTTTTCAATCCATACACTTAGATAATCTGATTTATGAAACGGATTTATATTCTTTTCGATAATATCTTTCTGAGGCTCATAGGCAGCAATTGCAACAGTGGTAATTGGGTCCTGTGGCACAACATCAATTTCAATAGACGCAATGAAAACACTAATTTTAATAAATCTACTTCCAGAATTTTCTTTAACCGTATCAAAAACGGCGTTAATTAATTCACTTTCCTTATAATCAATAGGAATTCCAGCTAGATCACATGAGCTATAGAGTCTTTCAATATGTTTATCAATACGAAAAATAAATGTTCCATTTTCATTTTCGAAAATAGGAATAAAACCAAAAATTAAAGAACCCCTTTGATGAGAATGCGACAAAATATGAACTGACGCATCATTCCAATTAACAAATTCTCCATTTATCCAAATTTTTCTTTTCATATTATTTAACGAATCACCTTTAAATTTTTATGATAACCTAAAATTGCTATGTACCCTATTCTGATAAACATATGGATGACTATAGGTATTATTACCTTCATCATTTTACTTATAATAAGCGCTCCCTATGGCAGACACTCAAGATCAGGCTGGGGTTTAACTATACCCAAAAGACTTGGATGGATAGTAATGGAAAGCCCAGCATTATATCTTCTCTGGATATACTATTTTCTTTATGATGGATTTAGTAATCCTGTTCTCATTTTCTTTTTGATTATCTGGTCAGTACATTATTTTAATAGAAGCTTTATATGGCCAATGAGAATAAAAAAAGATGGAACAATGCCCATTTTAGTTGCCTTAATGGCGTTTTTGTTTAATGCCGTTAACACATTTATACATGGTTATTGGTTTTTTCTTTTGGATATTAATTACGATATATCATGGTTTTCTGAGCCAGTTTTCATAATTGGATTTTTGATTTTTCTTATAGGTGCTTTCATTAATATTCATTCGGACAATATTTTAATGCGGTTAGCAAAAAATACAGAGCATGGATATAAAATTCCACAAGAAGGATTATATAAATATGTATCTAGTCCAAATTATTTGGGGGAAATTATAGAATGGCTTGGATGGGCCATTCTCACTTGGAGTGTATCTGGATTAGTGTTCTTCTTCTGGACAATATTTAATTTGCTTCCAAGAGCTATAAGCCATCATAAATGGTACAAGGAAAAATTTGAGGATTACCCAAAAGAAAGAAAAATAATTATTCCAAAAATCCTTTAAGGTCTCTTTCTCATAATTAGTTTGTAATATAAATTTGTTAACCATTTTGGAGTTAACCACATAAGAAAAGCCAGAA